>JAIXKT010000010.1 GCA_026932145.1 Bacteroidia bacterium | reverse complement strand
AAATATATGAATATAGATACATTTTGGTCTAATTAAAATATCATTATCGTATAAAATGATACCTTTAGCTCTTTATTAACGCTGGATTTTTTGGCTTATACTAAGTCTAATAATTAGCCAAATTTATATTTAAACAATACTTCGGTAGTTTTTAACTTAAATATTTAATTATCAATGAATTAAATATTTATAAGCTGGATAAGGTATTGCTTGATTTCAAAGATATTTCGTATCACAGGAAGGTACAAAAAGTAGTTTTGGTTTTAAATCTAAATTGTAAAGTTAGCTTTTTTGCCAATTACATAGCTACAACGATTTCTATTTCAGGGTTTTCTATTTGGGTTAGGGATTTCCTGAAAAATGGTAGGTGCGTTTTCTTTTGCTGGAAGTTGCCTGTCTTTAACCGGATTTAAGTTTTCAGAATTAGTGGCGGGGTTTTGTTCTGCACTCTTATTGCCATTGTTACCGGTGGGGTGAGATTCGGTGGCGGTTGTCTTATCTGAAGTAGATTTGTTTTTAGAAGAAACATTCTTGCTCCCGTGGCAGGAAGCCAAAAAGAACACTATTCCCAAAATAAAAACTACCTTAAATTTATTGAATTGCCAATTTTTCATATACATTATTTCCATTAACAAATTTAACATCAATAAAATACATACCTTTTTCCCAGTTTGAAATATCTATATTCAAATCAGTATTGCTTTTTATATCAGTTTTTAAAATGACATTTCCTGAAATATTTTGAACCAAAATATATTCAATAGGCGTTGGGCAACTTTGTAAATTAATGCTAACATTACGACTTGCCGGGTTCGGAAAAACAGTAATATGCTGGGTATTGTTCGGTGTATTTCTGGATGTCGTTTGGCTAATTAGTTCAATAGCAGTTGTTTGTAATTTATTGTTTTTATGAAAAGAGGTAAGTACCCAAGAAGTATTGTTGGATGTAGATACGATTTGAGATACACTTCCCCAGTCGGCATTATCGGGGGTTTCTGTACTTGCTTTGAGCTGAATTGCATCTGAAATGACCGAATTAGCCGTAATGCTGTAAGCCTCAGAGTATCCAAAACCGGAATTAGGGTATTTTTTTTGGGAAATAACGTTTCCTATCCAATTTCCGCTTTCTAATAACGGAGCAATAGCCGAAAAACAAGAACGCTCTAAGGTATCTTGTTTGTTTAGGATTTCAACTTGGGCGGTATTTAAGTTCAGTTTTGCAAAGATAGCTGAGCTAAAACCGTTATTTTGAGAAGTATAGGTAAAATACAGAGAAGAATCTTGCAAATAAGCATCTCGTATGCGCGTATCTCCGCAGGTGAGTAGGGGAGAGCCATTGGGCTGAAATGACTGTGGTTCGTAATAAGTAGGGATTGAGGCTCCAGAAGCGGTGATTTCGGCTGCCCCACCCAGCGTGTCCGAAATAGAATACATGAAAATTTGGGAGAAACTGGTCTTTTGAGTTGATATAATGTAGTAGGGAGGAGTATTTCGAGACTTTACCGGACATAATAATCCGGGAGTTCCAACAAAAAAAGTGGGCAGATTCTTCCAGTTTAGATAACTTGGTTTGGACTGTTCGATGTTCGTTAAGCTCATTTGTAAAACAGCATTTTTTAGCAGATTTCCGGATGTGTCAATCACTTCTGCGGTAAGAATAGCCTCTTGGGCATAAACAGCGAAATCTAAATGCTGTAAGTTGGTGTTATTGTTCTCTAAATCAGTGCTGTAGTAGTAGCTTGTCCAGTTATTATGAGTAGAGTCTATCTTGAAATAAGCAATAGCTAATTCAGTGGGGCGGTTTTCGTTTGAAACTAAGGCAGCTAATATAAACAAATTTCCGGCGGAATAATAGCCGCAACGAACCGAAAAAATATGACTTCTTTGAAACAAATCTTCTGGGCTTTGCCCTAAAACCTCTGTTAGGTTAGGTGAATGTACAGATATTTTTTTAGAAGAGGCTAACAAAACCCAGTCGGAATCCGATGCCGAAACTCCATAAGGAAACGAAGACTCATTAACAAGGTGGGTAATACTTCTCCCCTTTGATAGCTGAACTTGCTGACCATAAGCACTATAAATTGAACTTAAAATCAATAATAAGAACTTAAAATACCGATTATCAAAAATCATATACAAAGATAGTAAGCAAATTGCAAGCAGTTTACTAAATTGAGTCTAATTGTTTTTTTATTTGGATATAGGGATGAAAGATTCGGCAGGATATTCTACATCAGTTAGATACAATCCGCAGGCCGGTGCTGCCATAGGCGCATTGCATCGGTTTTTAGTGCTAATGATGCCTGTGGCAGCATCGAGAGTTATCTTTTTCCTCCCGACTTCAAGCATTAAACCCACAATGGTTCGAACCATTCCCCACAAAAAACGGTTAGCTCGAATCCTGAACGTCCAAATTTCCGAGCTGGTTTCCCAATAAGCAAAATGAACTTGACAAATTGTAGATTTTATATCTGGATTATATTTAGATAGTGCTGCAAAATCAGTATGTTGGGTGAGCAAAATACCCAGTTCCTGCATCAATGGAAGGTCTAATGGCTGAGTATAAGGCCAACTTCTCCCGATCATTAAGGGATCTTTTATTCTGGAAACATAATAAGTATATTCTCGCCAAACTGCTTGATAACGAGCATGCGTTTCTGGATTACGGGCTATCCGCAGGTTTTGAACAGCAACTTCCTTTGGGAGCATTCCATTTATTTGATAAATAAATTTGGATGTTAAACTACCCGAAAAGTCAAAATGGACAACTTGTTTGTAGGCATGAACCCCTGCGTCTGTTCTGCCGGCTCCAACGGCCGTAATGGGTGTTTTTAGTAGGATACTAAGTTTTTCCTCTAAAATTTCCTGAATAGAAATACCGGTTAATTGCCTTTGCCACCCGCAAAATGGAAAACCAACATAGCGAACATCAATAAAGTATCGAGGCACTTATTTGAGCTCGTGAATGGTTATTTCGTAGTCTTGAGTTGAGTTTATTTGCAGGTAATATTCTCCTATCCCCTCCAAGAAAGAAAAGTCTTCATCAGAGCCGGTATAATTGGCAATAACGTGCGAATCTTCTTTGTTATTACGGTTTTTAAGGAGCAGGATAAATTCAGCATCTTCTTTATTTGGAGGTGTTTTGGTTTTCCAAGAAACCTTCCATTCTTTTCCGTTTATCTTAAAGGCTTCTGTTTTTCGGGATTTTTTTCCTTTAAATTTTTTGATGGCTCTCCATTTAGGTTTAACTTTGGTTCTTTCTGCGCCTAAGTCGCCATTCATTAATTGAGTTTTGTTACTGCTTGCGGTAGTAGCATTTTCTTTAGAGTTTGATAAAGCCGTATCTATTAAGGATTCGGTACGGTTACAGCTATTTAGAATCAGCCCGAAACTAATCAGAAAGAAAATGTATTTGAAAAGAGGGTTTGCCATTGCTTGTGGTAATTTCTCCGGCAAAAATAACTTGTGGTTACGGGCTAATCAGAACAAATGTGTTCACAAAGGCAAGTATGCCTGTTTTGGCCACTTGTGGATATACTCAAGCTATTGAAAACGTGCCCTTTTTAATAGAATGTGGATTTTTATGTGGAAAAAATGAGTATAGCTGGATTTATGCAACACTAAAATTTTAACCGTTCAGGGTATTGCTTAAACTATTCGCAAAAAGCAAATAGAGAAACAACCAAAAATAAATAGCTTTGCGGTTTAATTTAGGAATTGCTGTGGAAAGGAATACCACTATGTACACGAGATTTTTTTATTTAGGGAGAATCATTTTACTGGGAATACTTGCTGTATTTAATGGGAAGCTATTTGCTCAAACACCCACTAAATGCTTGGAGATAGAAAGTATTTTGGTAGCTGCCTGCACAGGAGGAGTTGGCCTTGGCGAAACAGATAATGAAATGTTTATATTTCAAGTTGGCCCCAACCCGCTAAATATAGCGAATATGAACATTGCCGGCGCACCCAACAGTACCGGTAATTCTAACAACATAGTTGCGGGAAACTGGCCGGGTACAGCCGGCTTTACTTGGAGAAAAACCCCTTGGCATTCCGGTTTTGGCGTTTGTACTCTTCCGGTTTCATTGATCAACAAGATAAATCAAATTAACTCAATCATAACCTCAGATACTATCAAAAATTGTGGTTATTTAGTATTTCCTCCCTTACCGGGTACTCCAAATGCAGGGATAATCCCTGCCGGTGCCAAAGTATTGGTTATTTCAGGTATTACGTACTTTGATCAACTTGCCCAAAAATTTACGGGCCTTGAAGATACTTTGTATGTTGTACCACAGTGTTCTCAGCCAGCTCAAGGCGGCGGCCATTTTACAAATGCAGTAGCTGTAACCCAACGCTTTGCGGTTAGTTTTGGAGCCGGCTGCGCAGATACCGTTAGCTGGCAATCAAGTTTTTTACCCGGTTATCCAGCTTCAACAACCGGAGGTACTGTTTTTTTTGATTGGGCAGGCAATCCTTCTTACCAAAATAGAAACTGTGATGCCCCATATACGCCCAAAAGTATTAAAATTACGATAAATGGCGGATCTGATATAGATACCTGCCAAGGTAAAAGAATTGTATTTACGGGTCAAATTAGAGGAGACTCCACCAAGATTAAGCCATTTTGGAGGCATCTTGGGGGGGCAGCGGTAGGTACTTTTTGGGCACAAAACCAAACAGCAGTGCTGTTTATGACAAATCCAAGCTATGTAGGAACTGCAGCTTTTATATTTGAGAACCAAACTCCTTGCGATACCTTGCGGGATACAATTATGGTTACTTTTCGGGATTCCGTCAGAATCACCCAAGAGCCATCTTCATCGGTCATTTTATGCCAAGGTTCAACATTTACGGCTAACATTACGGCTGTGGGCTACCAACGGACTTATCAATGGCAATTTAACGGGGCAAATATATCGGGAGCGACAAATGCAACATTGAGTATTCCAAATGTTACACCAAGTAATGCAGGAAGTTATCGTTGTATTGTCAAGGGACGTTGTGGTGCAGATACCAGTACCGCAACCCTTTTAACGGTTATTCCCTACCCGCAGTTGGCTACGGTACCAACCCAAGCAGTCTGCTCAGGAAATCCAATAACGATTACCATTTCTAATCCAAAACCGGGCACAACCTATACGTGGTACACATTACCAACGGGAGGTTCTTCGGTAGCTACCGGAAATTCTTTTACTACTGGGGTTTTAACATCATCTTTGACTATATACATCCAGTCTGATAGCGCAGGCTGCACAAACCCAACACGGCTTGCTGTTCCCATCACCGTCAATCCAAACCCAAATTTACCAAATGTAAGTGATGTATTTATTTGCAGCGGCCAAAGTGGAACCTTAACTATTGTAAATCCCGGAAACAGCACTTATCGTTGGTTTAAAACAGCAGTAGGCGGAACTTCTTTTTTTACCGGAAATTCTTATACCTCTACAGTTCTAACGGCGGATTCTATTTACTATGTACAAGCTGATAGCAGCAACAACTGTTCAAGTGGCCGTAAAATGGTAGCTATTCGGGTTATTAAACTACCGAATCCGGCTAATATTTCTAACCCAACAATTTGTAGCGGGCAGTTCACTACCTTAACTATAGCCGGCGGCGGAACTACTACATACTCTTGGTTCACAACTTCTATCGGAGGCACAGCCTTTCGGGTAGGAAATAGTTATACAACTCCAACTTTAAATAGTACTGTAACTTACTATATCCAATCAGATTCGGCAGGATGCTCAGGAGACCCCCGAAAAGCAGTTACCGTTTTTGTAAAACCTGTACCGCAACAAGCTAATGCAAACGATGATACAATTTGCGTTGGGTCGCGAGCAATAATATCATTTAACTCCGGTAGCGCAACTACCTTTACTTGGTATTCTGCTTCATTTGGTGGCACTCCATTTTTTACGGGAAATAGTTATACTACTTCATTCTTAACAGCGGACACAACATTCTATATCCAATCTGATAGTAATGGTTGTACTAATTTTACTCGTAAACAAGTAACAATCCGAGTAAAACCCGTTCCTTCTCCTGCTAATGTAGCTAACGTTGTAATATGTGGCCAGCAATCGGTTACTTTACCGATAATTGGAGGGGGAACATCAATATTTCGTTGGTACGGCCAGCTTACGGGGGGTACACCATTTTTTACAGGAACAAGCTATACTACTTCTATTCTAACAGCGGATACTACCTTTTATGTAGAAACTGATAGTAATGGCTGCGTAAGAACTCCTCGAAAGGCAGTTACGGTTACGGTAAAAAAAGTACCAAACCAAGCCAATATTCCAAACGGGCTGATTTGCTACGGACAAACGGCAACTTTAAATATCATTGGAGGCGGAGGAACCACCTATACGTGGTATGACTTTGCTACCGGTGGGGTGTCTTTTAATACAGGAACAACTTATACAACCCCGGCTCTCACAGCTAATGATACGTTTTATATCCAATCAGATAGTAATGGTTGTACAAATACACTTCGTAGGATGGTTATCGTTACAGTAAAGCCGTTACCGCAATTAGCGAATGTTCAGGATACTTTTACCTGTACCGGTTCTTCGGTTACATTAGCGATTCAGTCCACTCCTCCGTCTGTTTATACATGGTACAGAACTGTTGTTGGCGGAACTGCATTTTACACTGGAACTTCTTATACCACAACTCCATTAACCGTTGATTCCACATTTTATATTCAGACGGATAGTGCGGGCTGCACAAGCGCCAGCAGGAAAGCCGTAACGGTACACATCCGTCCGTTGCCCCGTGTACCTGATGCCGCGGATGTTAGTGTCTGCGCCGGTACATCTGCAACAATTAATATAACGACAGGAGGCACATCTATTTTTACGTGGTATAGTACCGCAACCGGCGGAACTGCATTTTTCACCGGAACAAGTTACACAACAACTTTAACATCGGATTCTACTTTTTATATTCAGGCAGATAGCAATGGCTGCTCAAGTGCCAGCAGACGCGCTGTTACGATGTACATAAAGAAAATCCCTAACCGTGCGTTGGTAAATAATGCTTTAATATGTAGTGGCCAAACTACTACTTTAACAATATTAAATGCTAGCGCAACTACATTTACTTGGTGGACCGACCTTACAGGAGGTACTCAATTTTCTACGGGAAATTCATATACAACTCCGGTTATGACCACTTCGGATACGTTTTATGTGCAATCAGATAGTAATGGTTGTACAAATACACTTCGTAGGATGGTTATCGTTACCGTAAAGCCGTTACCGCAATTAGCGAATGTTCAGGATACTTTTACCTGTGCCGGTTCTTCGGTTACATTAGCGATTCAGGCCACTCCTCCGTCTGTTTATACATGGTACAGAACTGTTGTTGGCGGAACTGCATTTTACACTGGATCTTCTTATACCACAACTCCATTAACCGTTGATTCCACATTTTACATTCAGACGGATAGTGCGGGCTGCACAAGCGCCAGCAGGAAAGTCATAACGGTATATGTTCGGAAAGTACCCAACTTACCAATCATTCCTGGAGATACTGTGTGTTTAACCAACCCTGTTACAATAAATGTTTCAGTAGGAGCATCTTTGATACATTGGTACGGCCAAGCATCCGGCGGTACACCGATTTTTACAGGGAATATTTTCACTTTTGTACCTACCGGTGATACAACGATTTATGCAGAAGCAGATAGTAATGGCTGCACAAGTTTTCCCAGAAGAAGTGTTTATATCCGCACGACACCTTCTCCCAGACAGGCAGTTATTAATAACGCAGTAATATGCCAAAATGAATTAACTACACTAACCATTAGCGGAGCTAGCGCAAGTACCGCTTATTCATGGTTTGATGCTGCCAGCGGTGGTACGTCATTCTTTACCGGAACAAGTTATACAACACCTATCTTGGCGGTTAGTGATACCTTTTATATTCAAGCTGATAGTGCGGGCTGCCCCAATCTAAACAGAAAAATGGTTATTGTAAAAGTAAAACCGCTACCTCGCCAGGCAAATATTGTAGATACATTAATTTGCTATGGGCAGTCGGCTACTTTAGCTATTTTTGGAGGTGGGCCAACTATCTATCGTTGGTATAACCAGCCTACTGGCGGTACGCTTATTTTTACCGGAACAAGCTATACAACACCAGCTTTAACAGCCGATACAACGTATTATATTGAATCAGATAGCGCAAGTTGTGTTAATCCAAATCGGAAAATGATAGCCGTTGGCATAAAACCCTTACCGCAAGTACCACAGGCTAACAACGAGATAATTTGCTTTGGTGATAAAGCTACCGTTACAGTAACTACGCTCGGAGCATCGAGTTTTACGTGGTATAGAACATCAACCGGAGGTTCTCCTTTTTATACTGGAAATTCTTACTTAACTTCTTCTTTAACAGCCGATACTACATTTTATATTCAAGCAGATAGCAATGGATGTTCGAGTTCATCCCGAAAAATGGTTACAGTATCTGTAAAAAAACTACCTAATCCGGCTACAACTAAGCATGATACAATTTGCAGTGGCCAAACAGCAACGCTTTCCGTCCTAAATCCAAGTGCAACGAGTTTTTCTTGGTGGGATTTGCCTGCTAATGGCACACAATTAGGAACCGGAAATACTTTTACAACTCCAGTTTTAACTGTTACAGACACATTTTACATTCAGGCAGATAGTAATGGTTGCACAAACTCTGCCCGAAAAATGGTATGGGTTTATGTAAAACCGTTACCTCAGCAGGCATCCATTAGAGATACATCAGTTTGCTATAATGAGCCAATTACTTTGGTTATTAATGGAGGTGGGCCGGTATTTTACACATGGTATTCTATTTCAACTGGAGGGACATCATTCCGAACCGGAAACAACTATACCACAACGGCTTTAACTACTGACAGTACATTCTATATTCAGTCTGATAGTGCCGGCTGTATTAACCCTAATCGTAAGCCTATAACTGTTCGAGTAAAGCCATTACCTCAGATTCCGACATTGGTAGATACAGCAGTCTGTTATGGCGATGTTGTAACCGCTTCGGTGGTGAATTATAGCACAGCAACCAATTACTTGTGGTTTTTAACTCCCAATGGCGGTATTCCTTTTCATAATGGAATCCAATATACACAGGCACTTACCAACGATACTACCTATTATGTTCAGGCAGATAGTAACGGCTGTCTCAGTCCGGGCAGAAAATCAGTTCACCTAACGGCCAAAAAAGTTCCCAATCCACCAACGATACCCTCAGATACTATTTGCGCAGGCTATTCTTCTACATTAACTGCATTAAATCCAGGGATTTCGATACTATCATGGTTTACAACCCAGACCGGTGGTAGCTCTTTTTATGTAGGAGATACCTTAGTAACCCCTACGCTTTCTTCTGACACAACCTATTATGTTCAGGCAGATAGCAATGGTTGTACTTCACTAACAAGAACCCCCGTAAAGGTTTGGGTACTTCCGGTTCCGGTAATTTCAGCGGGTAATGGAAGCGAAATATGTGAAGGCGACTTTGTAACACTACAAGGAACTGTAACCGTAACTGCCGGATGTCAGTATCAATGGAGAGTTATTTCAGGAGATACGACATCTTTAAACGCAAGCGGAATACTACAACCAACAGTTTATCCCAAACGAACCACCTGTTATGAATTAATCGCAATTTGTAATGGCTGCACCAGTAATGTGGATACAGTTTGCATCGTTGTTAATAACCGGCCTAAGGTCTTTTCTAACCAAAGCACATTGACTCTTTGTAGAGGCAATGCGGTAATGTTGCCGGCACAGTCCATCTCCGGAACGCCACCGATTTATTATTCATGGACACCAACCTTGGGGCTAAGCAATCCCAATATTCTAAACCCGATTGCTTCACCGGCAAACTCAACTATCTATACCTTAGTTGCCAGAGATGCAAAAGGCTGCTTATCAGATTCTTTGAGGATTTTTGTAAATGTATTTAACCTGCCGATTGCCGATGCCGGTTCAGATGTAACTATATGTCAAGGAGAAGGAGTATTTTTAAATGGAACTCAGTCTCAATGTATGGGAAGCTGTATGTTTTTATGGTCTCCATCATTAGGGCTAAGTGATTCTACATTAGCAAATCCATACGCAACTCCTTCTGTAACAACAACATATCGCTTAGTTGTGATTTCTTCAATTGCGGGCTGTGTTTCTCTTTCGGCAGATACTTTGTCTCATGTTACGGTTCGAGTTATTCCCAGACCAAATGCAGATGCAGGCCCTCCAACAATGGAGATTTGTAAAAATGATTCAATTATCTTGCCGGCTACAGTCAGCGGAGGCAGCACTCCTTATCGTTACTTTTGGGCACCTTCAACCGGTTTAAATGATTCTACATTATTGCGCCCAAAGGCTTCGCCTCCGCATACAATTACCTATTTCTTGAATACTGAATCTAATGGCTGTAGAAGTATTGCTGACTCTATTACAGTAATTGTTAAGGCATTACCTACATTTGCCCTGCGTCCAGTGGCTCCAATTTGTCCGGGAGAATCTGTTCAATTAGAAGCAATTGACGTTTTGGCTGAAGAACCTGCAACTTATCAATGGACACCAACAGCCGGTTTGAATAACCCCAATATTTTAAATCCGATTGCTTCTCCCAACCAAACAACGGTTTATAGGCTGCGAATAACAGCAAACAACGGGTGTATAAGCCAGCTCTTAAAAGATTCAATATTAGTACAGGTAAAAAATATCCCGGTAGTAGATGCTGATACTACAAACGAAACCCATACTTTATGTATAGGTGAATCATTCCGCTTACCGGCCAAAATTGGTCAGACACCTGACCCAGTCGTTTACCGCTGGAGTCCAGAAACCTATTTGAACGATCCTTCTATTGTAACCCCAATTGCTACGCCACCACATACGATGACGTACTATCTAACACTTCGGGCAGATCGTTGTGTAGTCGTTGATTCTATTCAGTTGATAGTAACTCCATTAGTACACGCTACTGCGACATCGGACACCTCTCAGGGGTGCATAGGCACTACATTTAGGCTGCACGCTGGCGGAGGTAGTTCAACAGCTTCTTACTTGTGGTCACCGAATGATAATCTGAGTTCTACCGTTGATTCCATCGTATATGCTTCACCACTTCAAAGCCAAACGTATTCTGTAGTAGTTTTTGACGGAGCTTGCTTAGATACTGCACACGTAACTGTGCGAGTAAATCCAATACCAAACTCAAACTTTACCAGCACAGAAAGCCGCCAATGCGACAGGGTTTACGTTACTTTTGCAGACCAATCAACAGGAAATGTTGCTTGGGCATGGGATTTAGGAGATGGCACAGTAACCAATGTGCCTAATCCACAGCATACTTATACAGCACCGGGGACATATTCCGTTAGGTTGATAACCTACGGTGCAGGAGGTTGTATGGATACATTATTAAAATCAGACTTAGTTACCGTAGGCACTCGTGGCAATGCTGTATTTTCAAGCGTCCCGGAAATACCGACCCGATTTGTATTACCGGAAGGGAAAATCTACTTTGAAGATAAAAGCCAAAATACGGTTTCACGTATCTGGCTATTTGGAGACGGAGAATCCGCTACCATAGCAAACCCAGAACACCAATACTTATATCCCGGAATCTATGAGGTAGTATTAATCACCACAGATACAGAGGGTTGTACCGACTCTGTTCGTAAAGGACCGATTGTAGTAGATGCTCCACTGATAACTATTCCGGATGTGATTACACCCAATGGAGATGGTATAAATGACCAACTTATCATTAACTATACTGGAGTAGATCCATTCTCAATCGTTATTACTGACCGTTGGGGAATAGAAGTATTCTCTGCAAACAGCATTGAAAACCATTGGAACGGTGGTGATAAACCGGAAGGAGTTTATTATTACATTGTTACCATTGGGAAGAAGAAGTTTACCGGTTCTGTAACCTTGTTGAGATAATTATCAACGAAAAGAAAAAACAGATAGAGCCAAAAAGGCTCTATCTGTTTTTTTATTAGTACACGACAAAAATATAATTTTTGGAGATTGGCGGAATAAATTTTGATAGAGAGTTGGCTTTCTGTACATTAGAGGATTATCTTAAACACAATACCTTTAAAACGGAACATCAACTTAGAACAAAGATACGGAGTTATTAGCTACATTTAGAGTTCATTTTGCGGGTTTTCTCAATTTAGCAAGGATTCGTATTATCTACTTGTTTATCAGCTAATTATCTAAAGTTTGGGCTGTAAATTTTGCTAAACTCTCCGCCGGATTTTTCTCCTAAGATTGCCTCTTCAAGTAATTACAGACGTATTCAGCGATTTATAGCCAAGGCAGAATTACCGATGCAGTGGATTTCTCAACTTATTTTTAAACTCTTACCTCAAAAAGATTCACTCGTCTTAGTACTGGATAGAACAAATTGGAAATTGGAAGAAAAAAACATCAACATTCTGATGTTGGGGGGTAAGCTATAAAAAACGTAGCTTTTCTATTGAGGTTCAAGATGTTAAACAAAAAATAAAATTCATACACTTCGGAGAGAATTGCTTTGATAAAAGATTTCATCGAATGCTTCAGCAAAGACTGCATAGTACTGCCACGGAATCCTGAAAATGCAGGGAGA
Organism: Bacteroidia bacterium; assembly: GCA_026932145.1. Classification (NCBI taxonomy): domain Bacteria; kingdom Pseudomonadati; phylum Bacteroidota; class Bacteroidia; species Bacteroidia bacterium. The sequence continues at coordinate 17,443 of JAIXKT010000010.1, read as the reverse complement.
ATGTTGTTATTTGTCGGGGATGAAAGTTGTAAATATCTGAAAATAAGAGTATTACATTATAGTTTCGTTCAATAAACCTGAAGAATCTGTGAAAAATACAAGTAAAGATGGCAGATTAAAATCCTTTTTCGGGGACTGAAATCAAGTGATTTTAACTTAGAAGATACCCACGTTACCCACTTGGAGAGATTAGAAAAACTGATACTGTTGGTTATGGCTGCTTTTGTTTGGTGCTATAAAATCAGAGATTTTGTAGACTCAGAAATTAACCCTATAAAAATCAAAAAACATGGCCGTAAAGCTATATCAGTCTTTTCAGTATGAACTCGAATACTTATATTAAATTATAACAACCTAAATATTAACTATTTAAAATTTTTGTCGTGTACTTAGTTATTAGAGTTATAGTTTATTTATTCAGATTGTAGTAGTTGTATTATGTAGTTGTATCAGTAGTTAAACTATTTGTAGATCAATATAAATACGTATAAAAAATACATAAATATCTATTTTTTTTTAAAAAAACTATAATTTCTTTTTTATATTTGCAAATCAGTAACAATTTATTGAATTGAATTGAATTGAATTGAATTGAATTGAATTGAATTGAATGATAATATAATTTTATCTTTTTATTTGTTGAGTCGGTAATTTTTGGTAATTATGAAGAAGATTATTTTGTTGTTGGATGATTTTGAGAATACGTTATTTGTAACGGGTATTACGTTGGAGCAGCGTGGTTTTAGTGTACTTAAGAGTACTACGGCGATAGAGGCGTTGAAGTATTTGAATTCGAATATTCAGATAGATTTGGTGATTACGGATTATAATATGCCGGTAATGAATGGGATAGAGTTTATGGAGGAGGTCAAGAAGATACCTACACGTGTTCATACGCCTATTTTTATTTTATCTACGGAGAAGCGTGAGGATATTAGAGAGCGGGCACGTCGAAAGGGGGTAACGGCTTGGATTCAGAAGCCCTTTGTTACAGACAAGTTGGTGGAGCTGAGTAAGCGTGCTTTAAGTATTGTTTAGGGATATGGATATTCTACAATATAAGGAACATTATGTTTCGGAGTCTTTGGATTTGCTAAGTCGTTTAGAGTTATCGTTGGTGTTGTTGGAAGAGGGGCGCGGGGACTTAGAGAGTGTTCGGGATATTTTTCGGGTGATGCACACCATTAAAGGGAGTAGCGGGATGTATGGTTTTTCGGATGTAGTTAAGTTATCCCATGATTTAGAGACGTTTTATGGTGCTGTGGAATCGGGAACACATAGCTTGAATGCAGAGGCTATTCAATTGACGTTTGAGGTATCGGATTATTTTCGTTGGTCATTTACGCATGATGCTTCGTTGGGCTTTGGGGATAATCATGATTATCAGGTATTGCAGCATAAGCTCAACCAGTTATTGCATAGTGTTGGTTTAGGTACAGATTCAGGGAATGGCCTTGAAGCGGTATCTTCTTCATTAGAGGGAACTGGGTTTCAGGTATGGCGTATTAGTTTCAAGCCGGATTCGAGTATATCATCTCGGAACATAAATTTGTCGGAGAGCTTGGGCGCGTTATTTTGTTTAGGTGAGGCGGCAGTATGCAGTAAGCGTTCAGAATCGGGTGATTTTGTGTGGGTTATAGAGTTGAATACGGATAGTGGGCTTGGTGCTATTGAAGATGCCTTATTTTTCATATTAGATTATTGTACGATAGAACTTGCATCCGGTGCTCAGGCTTCTCAGGAAGAGGATAGTCCTTTGGTGATTTTACCGGGCGGTGATACTTCGGTAGATATTTTGGGTTCACCGGTAGAGCATAATCTTACGGATGGTCAGGCTTTAAAACAAATATCGTCTAAGATATCGGTAGAGTCTGCGAAGATAGACACGTTGATATACTTAGTCAGTGAGTTGGTAACGGCGAAGTCGGAGTTGATAACGTCGGTAGAGAATCAGGAGATTATTCGGATAGCGGAGGCTACGGAGAAGATAGACAAGTTATCGAAGCAGTTTCGGGATAATGCGTTGAATATAAGGTTAGTATCTTTGCATGAGGTAGTAGGTCGTTTTCGTCGGTTGGTTCGGGATTTGGCGAAGCAATTGGGGAAGGAGGTTATATTTGAGGTATCCGGCGAAGATACAGAGTTAGATAAGAACATAGTAGAGGCATTATGGGAGCCATTGGTTCATTTGTTACGGAACTGTATAGATCATGGTATAGAGTTTCCGGAAGAGCGTGTTAAGGTTGGCAAGGGTTCTACGGGCATTGTGAAGTTTTTTGCCTATAAATCCGGTAGTTTTGTTTTTATTCAGGTATCTGATGACGGGCGCGGCATCAACAGGGAAGCGGTATTAACGCGGGCTATTGAGCGCGATTTGATTAGCAGTACGCAGATATTGAATGATAAAGAGATTTATGATTTGCTGTTTGAGCCGGGTTTTTCTACGAGTGAACAAGTTTCGTTGGTATCGGGTAGGGGTATCGGCATGGATATAGTGCGGCGTAAACTGCGGGATTTACGGGGAGAAATATTTATTACCTCAGAATACGGCTTAGGCACTTCGTTTACATTAAAACTTCAGCAGACCATTTCGATTATTGATACGCTTTTAATCCAGTCAGCTTCGGCAAAGTATGCTATTCCGATAGAGGATATTGAGAGTTGTGAGCTTACGAGCACGGTTCATTTTTTGAATAGACAGAATAAACATTTGCCGTTTCAGGGCGATCTGATTCCCTATGTGTATCTTCATGAAGTCTTTCAGACGCAAGAACAAGGATTAGAGAAGCAGAAAGTCATTGTTATCAACAAGTATGGGCGGCGTTTTGCGGTCATTGCGGATGAGATTATTGGCGAGTATCAGGCTGTCATTAAGCCTATTGGCATCTTATTTCATGAGATAGATTTTATATCTGGAGCCAGTATTTTGGGTAATGGCGGGATAGCCCTGCTAATAGATACAGGGAAGCTCATCAATTTGATTACACCAAACTAAATAATATATGGATACCTATTTAACTTTTGTTTTAGGGGAAGAGTGTTTTGCTGTGTCGGTTTCCAATGTTCTGGAAGTATTTCAGAAGCAGCCTGTTACGAAGATACCTCGGACTCCGGAGCATATTTTGGGGATTATCAATTTTCGGGGCGAGATACTGCCTGTTGTAGATACCCGGTGCAAATTTTCCCTGCCGGCCAGCCCGGAAGATAAGCACATTGTAATTGTTTTTGAGACCAATACCATCCCTAAGCTGACCATAGCAGCTACTGCCGATGCCGTACAGGGTGTCATAGACATTTCTTCGGAAGAAATAAAGCCGGTCCCGGAACTCGGGCTGAGCTACAACGTAACGTTTATCCAAGGAGCAGTCCGCAAAGACGAAACCTTCATTCTGATGCTGAATATAGATAAAGTATTTTCAGCCAAAGACCTCGCCGTAGTACAAGAAATTCAACCTACGGAAGAACAAACACAACATTAAAACTACTAAACCATTAACAATAAGAATATTATGAAGAATTTAAAGATTTCTACCAAGCTCAGTATTTTGGCTGCGTTTGCCATCTCGGTTACGCTGATTATCGGCATTTATGGCTCGTATGGGATTAACAAAGAGGATAAATACATCCAAACTATTTATACCAACCACGTAACGCCCATCGTATATCTGAAAAAGCTTTCTGACACATACTTTTATGCCTTAGATGCGGTTAATAAAGCCCAGAAGGGATTGATTCCATGGCAACAAGCTGCCGATAAGTTGGGGGAGTTGAACTCCATAGCGATTGAAAATATAAACCTCTATAAAGCAATCCCTAAGGATGAGGGAGAAAAACCTCTTGCGAATAAATACCTTGAGCAGCGGGAAAAATGGGTGTCCTTACGTGATGAAACCCGAACTTTACTGCAAGGAGGAAAAGATACCGCCAGCATAGCAAAACTGGATGACATCATTAATACCCGCCTCTTTCAAACACTCAATCCTTTACTTGAAGATTTGGCGGAGCTAACAAAGTATCATTTAGATGTCTCTGCTGCGATACAGAAGGAATCCGAAAAAAACTACCAAGATGCTTTAGTTATCTATATCATTTTGATACTCCTTTCTGGGGGTGTTTTGGGTACGTTATCCTACCAGATTATCACGAGTATAAACAGTAATGTAAGGCGGGCTATGACCATATCCAGCCGAATTGCTTCCGGAAATTTGAATATAGATGATTTGAAATCCAATGAGAAAGACGAGATAGGGGAGGTTATAGATTCGTTTTTCACGATTCGGAAGAAAGTGGAGGGGATTGTAGATTCGGTAAGTTTATACATAGACAAGACGCAAGTAGGTAAAGTAGATGAGTTTAATGCCAATGAGAAGGAATTTGAGGGAGCTTATCGGGACATTGTTGTGGGCTTAAATGCGGCTGCCCGTGCTACGATGAAGCCTTTGCGGGAGATCTTGACAATATTACAACGGCTTTCAGTAGGCGATCTAAACCAGAAGATGGCCACTGCCGGCTATGCCGGAATATGGTTAGAGACAGCCGAAGCTATGAACCAGATTATCAACGCCAACATTTCGGTATTAGAAAACACGAAGCGGATAGCACAAGGCGAAGTCGTTATCAACATACGCCCCCGTTCAGAAGCCGATGAACTATTAATATCCTTGAACGATATGGCTCAGAAACTCAACGAGATAGCGGTTCAGATTTATGATGCTGCGGAATATGTAACTACGGGTAGCCAGGAGATTAGCAGCACGTCCTTAGAGATAGCCCAAGGAGCTACGGAACAGGCTACGGCTACAGAAGAAATAACGGGTTCAATAGAGGAAATCACCACAGCTATTCAGCGCAATAGCGATAATGCACGGGAGACAGAACATATCGCTAAGGAGACAGCACAAGGCATCGTTAGCGTAAGCTCCTCTACCGAAAACAGCATCGTAGCGATACGGGATATTGTATCGAAGATCAGCATTATCAACGACATAGCAGAGAAGACGGATATTTTGGCTATCAATGCGGCGATAGAAGCAGCTCGGGCAGGCGAGCACGGCAAAGGATTTGCCGTAGTAGCAGCCGAAGTACGCAAACTGGCAGAAATAAGCCAACGCTCAGCCAAAGATATTAACGAACTATCTAAGACCAGCTTAGAAGTAGCCGAAGAAACCGGGCGACTCATGCAGGCAATTATCCCGAACGTCCAAAAAACAGCCTTATTGGTACAGGAAATAACGGCAGCCAGCAACCAGCAAAGCTTGGGCTCTACACAGATACTAAAGGCAATAGAACAGCTATCTTTGGTAGTGCAACAAAACTCGGTAGCTGCCGAAGAAATGAGCACCAACAGCGAAGAACTATCAAGCCAAGCAGAAATGCTCAAAGGAGTAGTATCGTTTTTCAAAATAGACAGGCACGCAGTAGTCTCCAGAATAACAGATAAGCGTAACCAACAAAAAAATACCCTGAAAAAGAAAAAACTATCCAAAGCAGGATCATTTCAACATGATTTTGACTACTAAAATCAGCGATTAATAACATCAATCAATACTGAATTGATATTACGAATTATCAAGTAGTTTGATTTTTTTGTCTTAAAAAGTTTTTTCAACAAAGCAATTTGTTCATACCTTTGTTGCGTTTCGGCAGTCTGAGATAAATATGAGTGAACCCGTATTCAAGTTTCGGGAAAAAGTTTCTCCGGAATTTTTTCCTAAGCATCAAGAGGCGATATATAAGCGATTAGTAACCAAGCATTCTCATGTAGAGTTTGATGAAAGTGATCCGTTGGGTACCCAAATGATTCTGAATATTGGGCCGCAGCATCCGGCTACACACGGGGTGCTACGGGTCGTTACAAAATTAGAGGGAGAATCTATAGCAAAGTGTGTTTTAGATTTAGGATATTTACATAGAGGTATTGAAAAGTTAGCAGAATATAAGACTTTTCAAGAGTTTATGCCTTATACTGACCGCATAGACTATCTTTCTCCGTATTCTAATAACGTAGCTTTTTGCTTAGCTGTAGAAAAAATTGCGGGGATAGAGGCTCCTCCTCGGGCACAATATATCCGTACCTTAGCTTGTGAGCTTGCCAGAATCTCTGCCCATTTGCTGTGGATTGGTACAATGGTGATGGACGCAGGTGCGCTAACGATGTTTTTGTATTCCTTTCGGGAACGCGAAAATATCTATACAATATTTGATAAGTTAGCCGGAGTTCGATTCACGGTAAGCCATTGCAGAATCGGCGGTATCCAATTTGATATTAGTGATGAAACCATCGCAATGATTCGGAATTTTACCAAAAACTTCCGCAAAGAATTAAGCGATTGGCGTAAGTTTCTTAATAAAAATGCAATCCTGATAAATAGGGTGAAAGATGTTGGTATCGTTACTAAAGAAGAAGCTATCGGTTTTGGGTTTACCGGCCCGTGCCTTAGAGCCAGTGGTGTGCCATTTGACCTAAGAATTAATGAACCTTACTTGGTTTACAATGAATTAGATTTTGCAATACCTGTTCGCACCGAAGGCGACTGTTTAGCGCGATATTTAGTTCGCTTTGACGAGATGGACCAAAGCGTTAATCTGATAGATCAGTGTTTGGATAAATTACCGAAGGGTGATATTCGTGTAGATAATGCAAAGCAAACATTTCCGTCAAAGAACGAAGTGTATTATTCTATGGAGGCCTTAATCCATGATTTTATGATGACTGACGTGGGTGTGTGCCCGCCGCCGGGTGTATCTGCTTATCATGCGATAGAGGCACCCAAAGGTGAACTCGGATTCTGGATACGTTCAGACGGCACAGGGTCTCCTTGGCGCATTAAGATGAACTCACCGTCATTTACCAATCTTCAAGTTTTGGAACGTATGATGGAAGGGGCTATGGTCGCTGATACCGTTGTGCTAATTGGATCTATAGATCCTGTGATGGGTGAAGCTGATAAATAAGAAGTTTTCCTCCAAATAGTTACGTATGAATGAAACGACGAAAAACTTCGATAACTGTTACTACCATTAGCCTATTAAGTTGGCTGCGGTATTGTGTATTCGTAGTTGTCAGTTGGTTGTTTTTTGCTGATACTTTATCGGCTCAACAGATTGCTGCCGTTTTAACCTTAGATAAGACAGAACCAATCCCTCGTTGGTTTGAATATTCCTCTGTTGATAAAGGATTAGTTACCGTTAGCCCGATGAGCAGAGCCTCAGAGCGTTATTGGGGGATTTTTAAGTACGATGAAAATTTAAAGCGCGTTTGGTCTAAGCAGTTGTTAGAAAAAGACTTAAATACGAATATCTTTTACTTAGCAGTTATAGGAGAGCGGATTTTTGTGTTTATAGCAACAGAAATACCGAGGCATAATACTGTTCAGGTATCTTATTGTGAGTATTCTATCACCGGCCAACTAACTCGCCCATTCACGTTACTCCAAACGTATTCATATAATCAATTTAAGAAAAATCCGATTCTTTTTGAATATTCTCTAAACCGAAAACGCCTTATTTGTTACAATCAAACCATAGAAGACTGGAAACCAGTTAGAATACAAGCGTATTTATTTGATAGTAAGGCAGATTCATTTAGCTATAGAGAGATTAATTTAGAGTTATCAGAGGAATTTTTGCAAGTAGTATCCATAAAACCCGGCAATAAATCATCTATATTTATCTTATCAAAATATACAAATTCGGCAAAAGTACATTCGCCAACTGATTATTTTTACAAACTTTTCCGATATAGGTTAGCTGATGACCCTAATCAGGATAGTGTTTGGACTAATAAATTAAGTTTTGGCGACCGTTATGTAACTGATTTGATAATGAAGCCAGACCCCCAAGAAAATGTATTTTTGGGCGGAGTATTTGCGATGCGTTCCAATAACTCCATTATAGGAACGCTTTATGTGCGAGTCAATTCTGATAACCAAATAGAACAAAATACCGCAACATTACTTAGTAACAGCTTTTTAAAGAAGTATTTAACTGATAGACAGATTCAGAAGAAGAAAGAGCTAACCGACTTTTATTTGGATGATCTTATACTTAGGTCTGACGGGGGAATGATTTTAATGGCAGAACAATATTTTTATACCATAACGTCATATAGAGATATTTCTGGATTTTGGGTAAATCGTGAACTATTTCATTATGACGATATTATGGTGATTTCGCTTTCAGATTCCGGTAATATTGAGTGGTCTTCGGTAGTCCCTAAAAGCCAAACAGCGGAATCTAAGGTAGAACTTTCCTACGCAGACATGGTCGGAGAAGAAAATATATACTTTTTTTATAGAGATTATGAGCGTGGGATAGGGAGCAATATTTACTATGCAACGGTAAATTGGGAAGGGCAAGTTTCTATACCAAAGCCATTTTTTAAGGAATTTTACGCACAAAATACTTTTTACAGGTCAGCATCTCAGCAGGTCAGCAACCAAAATGGCATATTAGCTTATTATTCTCCGCGGGGGCGGCAATTTGTGTTGGTTAAAATACTTTTCTAAAGAGAATTTTAACTATTTCCTTAATTCTATCATGTAGATAGAGTTAAGGTTTTTCCCCTCTCCTAAAATTCTAATATGTTTTTTTCCACATATTACTTATTTCGCCTACATTTACAGAACTTTGTACGGATTATACCCTATTTGCTGTATCTGGATATAACATCATGCTGCGCAAGATTTTAACATTATTATTTTTTATGATTGTGCTGGCTTTACTGCCAGCCGGCGTATTTATCTTTACCCAATATCATACCAGTATCCACCAACAAGCTTTAGAGCAAAGGCTCTATCCTGCTATAAAACTGCTGAATCAAATTTCACCCGAAATAGATTTATTACAAGCTAATGCAAAATCTATCATTCTGCAAAAAGATGCTAAGCATTATCCAGAACAAATCAACTCGAGTTCTCGCTTTATAGACTCTACTTTTACTGTCTTAGACCAAAATAACCTTATTTGGGATTCCCAAGACCTCTTGAACTTATTCAAGCAAACAAAGGATTCATATAAGCAAGTAGTTGAAAATGTGAAAGATATAAAAGTTATCTTGAATCCAGAAATAGTTGAAAAAACAGATACGAATATAGTTACTAAAGCCTATGATGTATATTCAAACCAACTGACGATTAATACTTCAAACTTAAAAGTTCAAACTCAACAACTTATTACTGAGTTACAAAGACGAGTTGCAGGCCATGAAAAGAACCTTGAACAAGGAAAATGGATACTTGCCGGCGGAATAGCAATTTTAATGATATTGTTGCTTACATTAATTATCATAACCCTTTTGATCGTTACCCGAAGCCTAAAACCCAATATAGAAGCCATTCAAAACTACTTAACCGGCATAACAACCCAAAAAGAAGCAAATTTAGCTATCCCAAAATCTACGAAAGAATTATACGAAATAGGCGAAATGGTCAAAACCTTAACAAATGATTATTTAGCAAGTAGAACCGTTTTTCAAAAATTATACAAAAAAGAACCAATTGAAAAAGAACCGATTAGCGAAAACCTAAAAAAAATTGCCCTTCAAATTCAATCTCAAATACATAAATTAGAGGAAGAACTTGCCGACCAAAAGGAAGATAATAAGCAGGCTCAAAGTGTTTCGATAGCCGCAGAATTAGACCTAAAAAGACGTATTCAAACGAACCAAATCATTATCAATACAATTCAAGATTCTATTTACTACGTTGAGTTAGACCTTTCCGGCAATATTATCACCTTCAACACACGGCTTAAAAACTTACTTGAATACCAAGCTAACGAACTTACTAATAAATCCTTAAATATTTTATTGGGAGAAATAGAATTTACCGAAGCTCTATCTCGGATGAAAACCGGAGAATATTTTTCCGAGCTCTATACTTTACTCAATAAATCCCAAACTACCGTTCCTATGCAACTATCGTTTGCACCTGTAAAAGAGCGTGCTAATCAGATAGTTAAATATTTGGTAATTGGCCAGCAACTTGATGCGATACCCCAGCTCGAACAACCCCAAACCACTACGGTTACGGCTAATCCAAAGTTAGAAGAGAAACTGACAGAGCTACAACACATATTGGTGCAGGCAGAATCTGATAAAGCCTTGTATCAAGACCAAGTTCGTTTAGCAAACGAAGCCTTACAAACCCAAAAACAATTAGAGCTACGCCTAACCCAACAACATACTGCAATTCAGGAACTTTCCAAAAATAATACCATTAAAGATGGGAATATTGATGATGCCTTAAACTACATTACCGAAACAATAGTCTTTACGTTAGATATTGAACGCTCCGGAATTTGGCTGTTTTCAGACGAACGAAGCCGCTTAGAATGCCTGAATTTATTTGAACGCCAACGATTTCAACACTCCACCGGATTCGAAATGTTTCGGGACTTTTCACCAACATTTTTTACGGCCTTAGATTCAGATAAACAATTAATTCTAACCCAAGCACTTCAAAATACAATTACTTTTGAAATACGAGATTCTTACTTAGCTCCGGCAAGAATAGAATCAATGGTATTGCATCCTGTTCACTTAGCTGGCCAAGTAGTAGGCTACCTTTTCTGTGAACATATATTAACAAACAGAGAGTGGTTTTTAGACGAACAAAACTTCGTCTCCTCTGCGGCAGAAATCGTTTCATTAATCTTAGAACAAGGAAATAGAAGGGTTCTGGAAGAAGAAATCCGGATGTCTTTGGAAGAAGCCCATGCTATGGAAGTAGAACTTCGCCAAAATAATGAGGAAATCGAAGCCACCACAGAAGAAGTACGCCGCACCCAACAAGAACTTCGCGGGCAAATTGAAGCCCTAAATAATGCTGCAATCGTTTGTGAAACCAACACAGAAGGAGTTATTACCTATGTAAATGAAGCCTTCTTACGGCTATACCAATATACCAGAAGAGAAATATTAGGTAGAAAAATTACCATCCTATATCATCCGAATACCGACCTCAGAAAAGTTGATGAAATGTGGGCTACCCTAAAACAAGGTGAAGTTTGGAAAGGAGTAATGGAGCATTACAGCCACCAAAACTACATAATCTGGATAGAACAAACCCTTACTCCCGTAGTGGGCTTAGATGGGAAACCACATAAATACATCAGCGTTGGCTTCGATATAACCCAACAAAAACTACAAGAAGAGCAAATTAGAAATGCGCTGGAGGTTGCCCAAACCCAAGAAGAGCTATTAGTAGAAAACTCAGAAGAAATCCAAAAAACACAAATAGAACTTACCGGGCAGCTAAACGCCATTAATAACGCCTCAATGGTCTATGAAACTGACCTCGAAGGAAATATTACCTACGTAAACGATGCTTTATTAAATGTTTCCGGTTTTTCAAAAGACGAACTGCTTGGAAAAAGATACACTATCCTAAAATCGGGCCGCCAGCCGGAATCTACCTACCAAGAACAGTGGAAAACCATCCTAAGAGGTCAGATTTGGAGAGGCGAAATGGAAAAACGTACCAAAGACGGCGTTTTCTTTTGGGTCTTGGAAACCAATACACCTGTACTGGGGCTGAACCAAGAACCCATCAAATCTATCAACGTTTTATTTGATATTACGGCACAAAAACAGCAAGAATTTCGGTTACGCAGCCAACAAGCAGCCCTACTTGACCTAACCTCAAATCCTGCTATCAAAGAAGGAAACCTTAAAGTCGCCTTTCAAGTGATAGCAAAAGTAGGAATGGAAACCCTAAATGTAGATAGAGTTTCGGTATGGATATTTGAAGATATTGGAGAAAAAATCCGCTGCAAAGCAGTTTGCCAGCACGGAAACCACCCCCATAATGAAGGAATGGTACTCGAAAAAAGCATCTTTCCCAATTATTTCAAAATAATTGAGAAAGATAGAGTCCTTGCTGTAAACGATATAGAAACAGACCCTCGCTCACAAGAACTGCTACAACTCTTTAGGGAATCCGGTGTAGCTTCATTTTTAGATGCTTCCATCTGGCAGGGAGGAAAATCTATGGGCGTAATCAGTTTTGAACATCGAGGCCAAGTTAGAAAATGGACTCTTGATGAACAAAGTTTTGCCGGCTCTATTGCTGACACTGTCGCCTTAGCATTAGAACAAAAAGAACGCCTCTTAACGGATAAACTCCGCCTCGCTTACAGCCAGTTAGAAGAAGCCAACAAAGAAGTTATCCGCCAAAAAGAAGAAATCGAAGAAAAAACCAAAGGCATTACGGAAAGTATTCGCTACGCAAAACGAATACAGCAAAATATTTTACCCTCCAAAGAATTAATGGAGCAGCTATCCAGCAACTACTTCATTACCTTTAAACCACGAGACATCGTAGGCGGAGACTTCTATTGGGCTGGTATTCACGGAAATAAAAAAATAGTCGTTTTGGCAGACGGTACCGGACACGGCGTACCCGGTGCTTTCTTAACACTTATTGGCTACATTTACCTGAACCAAATTGTAAATCAACGGCAGGTTACGTGCCCAGCAGATATATTGTACCACCTGCACATCGGAGTACGCACAACCCTAAAACAAGATTCGGAGGACGCTACCTCTCGGGATGGAATGGACGTAGCCCTCTTCTGCTATGATTCAGAAACCCACCTCTGTGAATATGCCGGCGCTAACTTGCCATTTACCTATTACCATGATTTTGAAGTCTTTGAAATCAAACCCGATAAAAGATCTATCGGCGGTGAACAAATCGAAGATGAAAGACGCTTTACCAATCATGAAATCCAGCTCAAAATCGGAGATACCGTCTATCTATATACAGATGGATTTGTGGATCAACTCGGAGGCCCGGAAGAAAAACGCTTCACCACCAAAAGATTAAAAGAACTGATATTACGTTCTCAACATGAAAGTATGGCACACCAACGCGCTATCCTAAATATGGAATGGAAAGATTGGAAAAATGACCGTGAACAATTAGATGACGTTTCTATATTCGGAATGCGAATTGAGTAAGCCTTTATAGATATTATGCCCTTAAAAAAATACATCATTCTGTATATTTTAGTTGTATGGGCTTCTTTCAGCCCACTCAAAGCACTAAGTTATAGTTTATACACACCACAAGTGCCTACTAAAATTACTTATTGCGGTATAGAAGTAGAACTTACCCCAGAACTACAAGCCCAAATCCAGAAATTAGTCAACCAGATTTTATCAAATCAGGAAGCATTTCGCAAAATGAACGAACGGGCAGACTTATATATGCCGTTTGTAGAATATGCTTTTCATCTGATAGATGTTCCTGATGACTTAAAATATATCGTTATCCAAGAAAGTAGCCTAATTGCCGATGCTGTATCCTCGTCCAATGCCGTTGGTTTTTGGCAATTTAAGGAAATGACGGCCACCGAAATAGGGCTTTATGTAAACGAATTTGTAGATGAAAGAAAGCACATCTTCCGCTCAAGTGTCGGTGCTGCCAGATACTTAAAAAAGAAAAATAACAAATACAACAACTGGGTTTATGCTGTTATCGCTTATTACGCCGGTGCCAATGGAGCTATTCCATTTGTAAATGCAACATACTACGGAGCTACTAAAATAAAATTAACGAAAGATTTACATTGGTATGCCCAAAAAGCCATCGCACACAAAATTGCCTATAAACCTTTTTTAGGAGCTAACGGAGTCCCCAATATTTGGTTAGAACCCATTTCTAATCAAGGAGAAAGCAATATCACAAAAATCGCCCAAAAAAATAATATTGACTTTGAAGAACTCAAAACATATAATAAATGGATTTCTAAAAACTACTTACCTGCCGAAAGACCATTTAGCTTATACCGAGTAAACCACAATAAACCCTATCAATTTCAATATGACCCACATCCGGAGTTATTTCCCGTTATTTTCAGCTTAGAACCGTATCGCTCAGATTACTTTGTGCGAAATTATAGCATGAAAATAAAAGACGAACTTCCGCAGCCCCCACCCACAGTCGTAGAAAAACCCGAAGAGGCTAAATCCACCGAAGAAACAATACAAGACTATAAACGGTCATTAACAAAACCGATTCAACAAAACTACATAACTCAAAAACTTCAAGATGACCCCATTTATGGAAAAGAATATGTTATCGTTGGCCAATACGAAGACATAGCCTCCATAGCCTTTCAATATAACAAAAAAATCAAACGACTAAGACGCTGGAACAATTTAGCCAAAACCGACGAGCCAGAATCCGGAACAGTAATCAGATTAGTACCTAAAAAAGCCGGTAAATTTCACGTTGCCGGTAAATTTGAAACTGTGGAAGATATAGCCTTAAAATACCGAATTGACCCATACTGGCTCATGAGCCTCAATAATATCTATGAAAATGTTCTATTCATGGAAAATCAAAAAATATATATCCGCAAACAAAAACCATTACGGGAAAAAGTTATTATCTATGATTTAACATTAAGCCCTAAAAGAGGGAAAAATTATTAATTTTACCCAAATGTCTAATAAGCATACTGCATTATTTATTTCTTATGATGGGCTAACTGACCCCTTGGGGCAATCCCAAATCCTGCCCTATCTGGCCGGTTTGTCAGCAAAAGGGCATAAAATACTAATTCTTTCTGCCGAAAAGAAAGACCACTATAAAAGCCGCTATGCAACTATCAATAATATTGTTCAGAAAAACAATATTATTTGGCATTCAGTATCTTATACTAAAAAACCACCTGTGCTTTCTACTGTATATGATATGTTTCGGCTGTATCGGGTAGCTAAAAGGTTGATTCAGCAAGAAAAAGTTACCTTAATCCATTGTAGAAGTTATTTATCAGCTTACTTAGGAGAAAAGTTATCCCAAAAGTTTAAATTACCTTGGATATTTGATATGCGCGGTTTTTGGGCTGATGAACGCATAGACGGAAATATCTGGAACTTGAAAAACCCCGTTTATGCGACTATCTATACTTGGTTTAAAAATAAAGAAAAACAGTGGATACAAAACGCCACCCAAACCGTTGTTTTAACGTATGCGGCTAAACAGGAAATTGACTCATGGCAAGTACCATCTGCTGCCCCCATTCAAGTAATTCCTTGCTGTGTAGATACGAAACTGTTTACGCCCGTTACTCCTCCCTTAAATGATACTACTCCCCCTAAGCCATTAACGATTTTGTATCTGGGTTCTATTGGAACGTGGTATTTATCAGACGAAATGTTGCTGTTTTTCAAGCACTTACTAAAAAAATATCCGAATGCTCAATTTCGCTGGATTACACCGGATAATCATTCTCTGCTCATAGAAAAAATCAATAAAATAGGACTTTCGAGAGATCATTTTTTGATAAAATCGGCAGAGCGTTCAGCAGTCCCTACTGAAATAGCGCAAGCCGATATTTGTATATTTTTTATTCGACCGGCGTATTCCAAAATCGGCTCATCTGCTACCAAAATGGGAGAAATATTGGCTATGGGCAAAGCAATTATTGCAAATGCTCACGTTGGAGACCATGATTATTTGTTTGCCAATTATCCTTGCGGTTTATTATTGCCGGAACTCTCTCCAAATTCTTATGAACACGCAGTATCGCAAATTCCCGGCTTGCTAAATATTAATTCAGATAGGTTAAGAGCAGTAGCCTTAGACTATTTTAGCTTAGAAAAAGGAGTTGAATTGTATAATCAACTGTACCAAAATATTTAACGAAGTTAAATCTTAATAATAATGAATATTTTAATTACCGGAGGTAGTGGTTTAATCGGTTCAGTGTGGATACCGATGCTGTTGCGGGCAAATCATCGGGTGTTTTTACTTAGCCGCAGCCGACGAACTTCGGGAGCAAATACCAACTTGATACCACTTGTTTGGGACGGCAAAAAAATCCCCTTAGAAGAGCCGGTTGATGCAGTTGTAAACTTAGCTGGCGCTCCGTTAGCAGACCACCGCTGGACAGCCTCTTACAAAGAAGAAATAATTCAAAGCCGCATTTACGCAACAAAAGCCTGTGTAGAGTTTTTATCCAAAACAGGAAATCCACAAACAGTTTTTGTATCTGCCTCAGCAGTAGGTTATTACGGAACACATCAAGAAGGAATCCTGACCGAAGAATCTCCTTCCGGTAATGATTTTTTAGCAAATACTGCCGTTTTGTGGGAAAAAGAAGCCCTACAAGCATCCGTTCGCACTGTTTTATTACGCTTAGGCGTTGTTTTATCCAAAGACGGCGGAGCATTTCCCAAAATACTTACACCTTTTAAGCTCTATGCCGGCGGCCAAGTGGGAAACGGAAAACAAGGTTTTCCCTGGATTCATATTTTGGATGTATTGTCGGCATTGGAATTTTGTATTCAAAATCAAGCTATTTCCGGGCCGGTTAATGCTGTAGCTCCAGAATCAACCTCAAATAAACAATTTTCAGAACAACTTGCCGCAGCATTAAACAGACCTACTTTTATCACCATTCCGGAATTTATGGTTGAATTAGCATTAGGGGAAGCCTCTATGCTCGTTACACAAGGTCAATTGGTAACTCCGGCTGTTTTGCTCAAAAACAACTTTATTTTTCACTATTCTACCCTCAAAAGTGCTTTGAATGAACTACTTGCATGAGTGAAATACCCACTTCTTTACCCTATTTAACTGCGTTATCTCTGGCAGACTGCTATCAAGCCGGTATCCGGGGGCTTTTGTTAGATATGGATAACACCTTGGTTTCCGAAGACGATAAATACTTTACGCCGCATTTAGCTTCCTGGTTACAAGAAGCTAAACGATTGGGAATCAAGTTGTTCCTTGTTTCCAATGGAAAAAGAGCACAGCGTTTTGCATTTTGGTGCTCTTTTTGGGGCATTTCAGGAATCTATAATGCCCGAAAACCAACCCATAAAGGAATAATTACAGGAAAAAACACCTTAGAACTTTCTGAAAATCAGATAATTCTAATCGGTGATACTTGGCCTACAGATATTTTGGGAGGGAAGTTATTGGGTATCAAAACGATACAGGTAGCATCTTTGCCGCATCCTCCTCGTTTTTGGGAAAAAATACTTCCGTTTGTTCAGCAGCAATACCCCGTTAATACCACACCACCGGAAGAAATCCCCCACCATATCCGTACGCTAATTCCGGAAAAATATACCACATAGCTTCATCTCTATATTTTGAATCAATACTGTCCTAAACATTTTTTTAAAACCGTTGTATCTTATTGAAAATGAGCAAAATATAAGTACCTTTAAAATAAGATGATTGTTCTTTAAAACAAGTTGATTATCAATCTCTTAATGTATTGTTTAGGACAGGATTGACCTATAACTATATGTTTTGAAATATAGCTCGGGTCAAAAGCAATTATCATCTTTCTGGTTATACTATTTTATCGTTTTAAAAACAATTAAATTAGTAGGGAAATAATAAATATTGTAATATATTAGCCAATATTTTTTTTAAAAGTTCTTGACAAGTACGTTTTTTTACTAATTTTGTTTTCAAGA
>JAIXKT010000009.1 GCA_026932145.1 Bacteroidia bacterium | reverse complement strand
CTAAGTCGTAACAAGGTAGCCGTACCGGAAGGTGTGGCTGGATCACCTCCTTTCTTGGGATATACCATTTTACACATTAATAGACTCGTAAGCGGGCTTGTAGCTCAGGTGGTTAGAGCGCAACACTGATAATGTTGAGGTCCGTGGTTCGAGTCCACGCAGGCCCACCCTTTTTAGGGTTGGGGGAATTAGCTCATTAGGCTAGAGCGCCTGCCTTGCAAGCAGGAGGTAATCGGTTCGACTCCGATATTCTCCACGTTTTTGTATTGTCATTATGGAGTGTATTTTTAGTGATGATATATTAAGGAATAGTTCTTAGAATATAAGGGGGTTTAAGATATATTAAGAAAGAGTTAAGGGTATTCGGGGGATGCCTAGGCGCATTTTGGCGATGAAGGACGTGGTAAGCTGCGAAAAGCTGCGGGTAGCTGCAAACGAGCGTAGATCCGTAGGTGTCCGAATGGGGCAACCCTACTGTGTGCAGCACAGTAATCCGTAAGGAGGCGAACGTGGGGAACTGAAACATCTAAGTACCCATAGGAGAAGAGAACAATAGTGATTCCGGGAGTAGTGGCGAGCGAAATTGGAGTAGCCCAAACCGTATTAGTTAAGGCTAATGCGGGGTTATAGGACATACGTTGTGGTTTATTTTATGTAATAGGAACTATATGGGAATGTAGGCCATAGGAGGTGAAAGCCCTGTACTATGATATGAAGTAGGTTAGTATGTATCCTGAGTAGTTAGCGGTTGGAGACTCCGTTAATGAATTTGCCGGCACCATCCGGTAAGGCTAAATACGTAAGTGCGACCGATAGTGTAGAGTACCGTGAGGGAAAGGTGAAAAGTAGCCTGAACAAGGCATTGAAAGAGTACCTGAAACCGAATACTTACAAGCAGTGGGAGCCTTTTTTTTTAGGTGACTGCGTGCCTTTTGCATAATGAGCCTACGAGTTGCGCCTTGCTGGCGAGGTTAAGGGTTTTAGATTTGTAGCCGAAGCGAAAGCGAGTCTGAATAGGGCGATTTTAGTCAGCAGGGGCAGACGCGAAACTTTGTGATCTACCCATTTCCAGGATGAAGTGCGGGTAAAGCCGTATGGAGGTCCGAACCGGTAAACGTTGAAAAGTTTTCGGATGAGGAGTGGGTAGGGGTGAAAGGCTAATCAAACTAGGAGATAGCTCGTACTCTTCGAAATGTTTTTAGGAACAGCCTCATAAGTTAAGTATAACGGGTAGAGCTACTGATAGGATGCGGGGGAGTCAAATCCTGCCAAATTCTGACAAACTCCGAATAGTTATACTGTTGTTATGGGAGTGAGGGCGATGGTGCTAAGGTCGTTGTCCGAGAGGGAAAGAACCCAGACCATCCGCTAAGGTCTCGGAATGTTATTTAAGTTGAACAAACGTAGTTTAAAGACTTTGACAGCCAGGATGTTAGCTTGGAAGCAGCTAATCATTTAAAGAGTGCGTAACAGCTCACTGGTCGAGTTTTTAGGCATGGATGATAATCGGGCATTAAAATAGCTACCGAAGCGGTGGTGTGTATGTAGATACACAGGTAGGAGAGCATTCTAATAGGGGAGAAGGTTATTCGTGAGGGTAATTGGATTTATTAGAAGAGCAAATGTAGGCATAAGTAACGATAATGCAGGTGGGAACCCTGCACGCCGTAAGACTAAGGTTTCCTGAACAACGTCAATCGGATCAGGGTTAGTCGGGTTCTAAGGGGCCTCCGTAGAGGGGATACTGATGAATGACGGGTTAATATTCCCGTACTATGATATTGACGGAAGGGGTGACGCAAAGGCGTACTATGTGCGTACAGACGGATGTACGTTGAATGGGGGTAGGAGTTATCAGTTAAGTAGTTAAATGCGCTTGATTGTCCGATACCAGACAGTACACTAAAGCAGTGATGTGGCGGTGATAATCATACGAAGCCATGTGCCTAGAAAAGCCTCTACGGTTAATTGATATCATATCCGTACCGTAAACCGACACAGGTAGTTGGGAAGAGTATTCTAAGGCGCTCGAGAGATTCACGGCTAAGGAACTCGGCAAAATGGCCTTGTAACTTAGGGAAAAGGGGCACCACAGTGATGTGGTCGCAGCGAAGAGGCCCAGGCGACTGTTTACCAAAAACACAGGACTCTGCGAAGACGAAAGTCGCGGTATAGGGTCTGACACCTGCCCGGTGCCGGAAGGTTAAGAGGGGATGTTATCGCAAGAGAAGCATTGAATTGAAGCCCCGGTAAACGGCGGCCGTAACTATAACGGTCCTAAGGTAGCGAAATTCCTTGTCGGGTAAGTTCCGACCTGCACGAATGGTGTAACGATCTGGGCGCTGTCTCGGCCGTGATCTCGGTGAAATTGTAGTACCGGTGAAGATGCCGGTTACCCGCTACGGGACGAAAAGACCCCGTGCACCTTCACTACAGTTTGGCATAGACAATGGTTATAGGATGTGTAGGATAGGTGGGAGGCTGAGATTTGGTGTCGCTAGATGTCAAGGAGCCGATGTTGAAATACCACCCTTTTTATGGTTGTTGTCTAACCTGTTTATGATGGGGACGGTGCCTGATGGGTAGTTTGACTGGGGTGGTCGCCTCCAAAAGAGTATCGGAGGCTTTCCAAGGTTTCCTCAGCACGCTTGGCAACCGTGCGTAGAGTGCAATGGCATAAGGGGGCTTGACTGTGAGGCAAACGAGCCGATCAGGTACGAAAGTAGGACATAGTGATCCGGTGGTTCCGCGTGGAAGGGCCATCGCTCAAAGGATAAAAGGTACGCCGGGGATAACAGGCTGATCACTCCCAAGAGTTCATATCGACGGAGTGGTTTGGCACCTCGATGTCGGCTCGTCACATCCTGGGGCTGGAGAAGGTCCCAAGGGTTCGGCTGTTCGCCGATTAAAGTGGCACGCGAGCTGGGTTCAGAACGTCGTGAGACAGTTCGGTCTCTATCTGTAGTGGGCGCAGGATGATTGCGTGGGTCTGACCTTAGTACGAGAGGACCGGGTTGGACGTACCGCTGGTGTACCAGTTGTAGTGCCTAACTGCACGGCTGGGTATCTAAGTACGGAATGAATAAGCGCTGAAAGCATCTAAGCACGAAATCAGCCACAAGATGAGTCATCCATTGAGAGTTGTAGAAGACTACTACGTTGATAGGCTGCAGATGTAAAGGTGGTAACATCAAAGTCGAGCAGTACTAATTACTCAAATATTTCTAAATATAAATAAACCCCCTTTCATTCTAAGCGAAAGACCTAAGGGCGGTTCAAGCGAAGGTTCTCACCTCTTCCCATTCCGAACAGAGCAGTTAAACCCTTCAGCATCGATGGTACTGGGATAAAACCCGGAAGAGTAGACCACCGCCCAACCTATTTTTAAAAAAGCCCTACATAAGGGCTTTTTTGGTTTGAAAAACATGGAAACTAAATATGTTTCAGTTTGAAATAGAGGCAGTCTGCCCAGATACGAATGCAAGAGCAGGGAAAATCTATACAGATCATGGAATAATTGAGACCCCAATATTTATGCCCGTAGGAACGGTTGCATCAGTAAAGGGCATTACCCAAGAGCAATTGCATCATTATATCCAAGCCCAAATTATATTGGCTAATACATACCACCTCTTTCTTAGACCAAGTATGGAGGTACTTTCCCAAGCAAAAGGTCTTCATAGGTTTATGAACTGGAATAAACCTATTCTAACAGATAGTGGTGGTTATCAAATATTTAGCATAGCTTCCCGGAGGAAAATTACTCAAGAAGGCGTTCAATTTTCTTCTCATATAGATGGTAGCAAGCATTGGTTTACACCAGAATCTGTTATTGAAGCCCAACGGATTATTGGCTCTGATATCCAAATGGTTTTAGATGAATGTACACCATATCCTTGTGAGTTTTCCTATGCTAAAAAGTCATTAGCCTTGACTCATAATTGGGCAAAAAGAGCTTTTTCGCATATCAATAAAATATCTCCGGCATATTCACATACACAGGCTTTGTTCCCAATAGTACAAGGAAGTACTTTTCCTGAGTTAAGGCGAGAGTCAGCTTCTTTTATTACCGAACTTAATGCGTATGGGAACGCTATAGGCGGGCTTTCCGTTGGTGAACCGGCTGAAATGATGTACGATATTACGGAAATAGTGTGTGAAATATTACCCACTACTAAGCCCCGATACCTTATGGGGGTTGGAACTCCCCAAAATATAGTTGAGTCAATCGCGAGAGGAATAGATATGATGGACTGCGTTTTGCCATCCCGTAATGCCAGACATGGAATTTTATATTCCTACGAAGGTGTGTTAAATATTAAAAATAATAAGTTTAAATACGATTTTTCCCCGATTGACCCAAATAGTACTTGTTCCACAGATTTAGATTATTCACGTGCCTATTTAAGGCATTTATTTGTAGCGGGGGAGTTGTTAGCACTAACGTTGGCTTCTATCCATAATTTACATTTTTACCTACAGTTAGCTTCTGATGCCCGAAAACATATCTTAGAAGGAACCTTCGCAGCATGGAAACGAGACGTTGTAGCGCAGTTAGGAAACCGTATCTAATTGATTATGAGAAAAATAAAAATATAATATACAGATATTAACCAATATCAAACTTGGAATTACAAATTAATGTACTTTTGAATCTACTAAACTGTTTTTGCAGAAAAGAAAGTTATTAAATAAGTATATGAAATATAATCCACCGGCTGCTGATTTGTTTATTTCTAATAGAGAAAGATTTATGCGGGCGATGCTGCCCGGAACTATGGCTGTTTTCTTCTCAAACGATTTGATTATGGATAATGCAGATAGCCATTACCCATTTCGGCAAAATAGCAATATGTATTATTTGTCAGGAATAGATCAAGAAGAAGTTGTTTTGATGCTGTTTCCAGATGCTCCTAAGCCTGATTTTCGGGAGATTTTACTTGTGCGCAAAACAAATGAACATATTCAGATTTGGGAAGGCTGGAAATATTCTCTTGAAGAGGCGGCAGCCGCTTCCGGAATTTCAAAAGTGTTTTATATTGAGGAGTTTGAAAACTTATTTTTATCACTCATTAATCATTCTCAAGGAATTTATTTAGATTTTAATGAGCATGAGCGCAATCGTATTTTCACAGAAACGGCAGCGCATCGGTTGGCAAAACGCCTTAAAAAGCAATTTCCAGCTCATTCTCTGCACCGAGCTGCACCGATATTAGAAAAACTTCGTGCAATTAAATCATCAGAAGAAATTGAACTGATTAAAACTGCCTGCGGGATTACCCGGAAGGCTTTTTTACGCACCTTACGTTTTGTGCGCCCAGGCGTGTGGGAGCATGAAATAGAAGCAGAAATATTGCACGAATTTATCCGAAATAGAGCTACCGGCCCTGCTTATGGATCTATTATCGCTGCCGGAAAAAATGCCTGCGTCTTACACTATGTTCAAAATAACCAGCAGTGCCAAGAAGGAGAACTTATACTGATGGATTTTGGAGCAGAATATGCTAATTATTCATCAGATTTAACCCGAACAATACCCGTTTCAGGAAAATTTTCTGCACGGCAGAAAGATGTTTATAATAGCGTTTTACGAATTATGAAACATACTACAAATCAATTAGTTCAGGGAAAAACGTTGGATACTTACCACACTGAATTAGGTAGTATTGTTACAGAAGAATTGCTAAAACTTGGTTTATTGACATTACAAGATTTATCTACGCCAAGCCCAATTCCGCCATACAAAAAATATTTCATGCATGGTTGCTCACATTATTTAGGATTAGACACTCATGATGTTGGTAGCCGTTATACTCCTTTTGAACCCGGTATGGTATTTACTTGTGAACCCGGAATATACATCCCGGAAGAAGGTATTGGAATACGAATCGAGAATAATATTTGGATACAAGGAGCTACAAATACAGATTTAATGGCAGATATTCCTCGAGAAGTTGATGAAATTGAGGCAATTATGGCCGGCGATTTAATGCTGGTATAAGAAAGTTATTGTTGTTACTTTTGGGGCATTTCGACTTTGGGGCATTTCGGACTGGGGGCATTGAGCGAAGTCGAAATGCCCCCAAGTCCAATGCCCCAAAAAATTTTTGATATTAACATTTGGCGGTTAATGCCGCTAAGTGATTTTTAGGTACGAACAACTTTTGTTAGTGTAGGTTTTCAATGATAATAGAAAGCCCCATTCCGCCTCCGATGCAGATAGTTGCTAAGCCGTATTTAGCTTTTCGGGCAGCGAGTTCATGAGCAAGCATAGTTAAAATACGTACTCCAGACATTCCCAAAGGATGTCCTAAGGCTATGGCGCCGCCGTTTACATTTACCTTATTTCTGTCCCATTCAAGTCCTTTTTCCACAGCTAATACCTGTGCTGCAAAAGCCTCATTAATTTCAATTAAGTCTAAGTCATTTATTTTCAGTCCAGTTTTTTTTAGTAGTTTTTGTGTTGCGAGGGTAGGGGCGTATCCCATCAGATTATGATCTATTCCGGCGGCGGCATATCCTACAATGCGGGCTATTGGTTTTAAATGATTTGATTTAATGGTTTCTTCATCGGCAAACAAAGCTGCGGCTGCGCCGTCATTGATACCACTTGCATTGCCGGCTGTGATAACGCCATTTTTACTGAACACAGGAGATAAGGTTGCCATTTTTTCTAAGGTAGTTTGGCGGGGATGTTCATCTTGCGAAAAAGTACCAATTTTTCCCCCTACTTCAACAGGAATCATCTGGTTTGCAAAAGTATTTTGAGTATGGGCGTTGAGGTATTTTTGCTGACTTTCCCATGCAAATTGGTCGCAACTTTCACGGCTAATTCCGTATTCGCGGGCGCAGTTTTCTCCCAGTAAACCTGCCGGGTATTTATCCATCGGATCACTCAAAATTTCAGAAGTACCGTCTATTAAGGTAATACTGCCATACTTAGTACCCCAGCGATTGAGCAATAATTGTGGATAACGGCTCATGTTTTCTGCTCCCACAGCCATAGTCATTTGAGCATTATCAGTTTCAATTTCCATAAGTGCATGAATAACAGCTTGTAGCCCAGATCCGCAAAGCCGGTTTACGGTATAGGTACTTACGTCATCATCTAAACCACAGTTAAAAGCAACATTTCTGGCCGGATTATGAACGTCTCCCGCCGAACAAACATTGCCCATAACAACGACTTGTATGGATTTTGAATCCAAATTATTTCGGGTAATTAGAGCCTTTGCAGGAATAGTGGCCAATGTTGATACCGGAATGTCTTTTAAGGAACCTCCATAGCTGCCAATAGGAGTTCTGACTGCGTCAATTAAAAAAACGGCTTTTTTCATATTACAAATATAAACAAGTTGAATATCCAATATTAGGCGTTATAAACAAAAGGTTTTTTAGGAAAAATCACTAAAAAATATTGTTGAAAATCAGATAGTTAATTACAGATAAGTTTTTTGCTCATACATCGCTATTCCTAAAACTAACTAAATACTATAAAAGGGTAACAACCTGCCTGTTAAAAATGAATTTTCTGTTGGCTAATTTTGTTTGCTTTGTAGAAGTTTTAAACTTGGTTACAAGTTAAACTATCTAAATCAGTATAAGCTAATTATCCTATTTTAGGATGATTTTTTAGTAGAATATTTTTCAGGATGCGTCAAGATTTATTTCAAAAATATGATAAGCCGGTTCCGAGATACACATCATTTCCGGCAGTTCCCCACTGGGATGTAGCAAATTTTACAGCACAAAGTTGGTTACAACATCTAAAAAAATCTTTTTCAAAATATTCGGAAGAAGGGATTTCTTTGTATATCCATTTGCCATATTGTGAACGGTTATGCACTTACTGCGGTTGTAATAAGCATATTACAACGAACCATGCCGTAGAAGATCCTTATATTGATGCTGTTTTGCATGAGTGGAAAATGTATTTGGAGGTTTTGGAATCCAAGCCCTTGCTTAGAGGAATTCATTTGGGGGGTGGCACGCCTACTTTTTTTTCTGCTAAAAACTTAGAACGCTTACTATCAGGGATTTTATCAACAGCTTATGTGTCAGCAGACTTTGAAGGCAGCGTAGAGGTTCATCCAACAGTTACTTCGTTTGAGCAATTAGCCGTTTTGCACAATTTGGGATTCAGTAGGCTATCAGCAGGCGTGCAGGATACTGACCCCGTTGTGCAATTTATTATCAACCGGGTTCAACCTAATGAAGAAACTATCCGCGTTGTAACAGATGCCCGAAATATTGGTTTTCAGCAAATTAACATAGACTTAGTTTATGGATTACCGTTGCAAACGTTTCAAAGTATTCAAAATACATTAAAACACGTTTTAGAACTTTCGCCGGATAGGATTGCTTACTATGGCTATGCGCATGTGCCTTGGAAGAGTAAAGGGCAGCGTAGATATTCCGAAACAGATTTACCTTCCGTAGAAACCAAAAGAGCAATGTATCTTATGGCTAATGAAATTCTTACTAAAAATGATTACCATGCTATTGGGATGGATCATTTTGCGAAACCCGATGATCCCCTGTTTTTAGCCAGAGCCGAAGGCCGTTTGCACCGCAACTTTATGGGCTATACTACCCAAAACACCCCTTTGATGATTGGGCTTGGAGCATCTGCTATTAGTGATTGTGAAACCGCCTATTCTCAAAACTATAAAACCCCCAAAGAATATTTAGCAATACTTTCTCAAAAAATACTCCCTGTGGAAAAGGGACATATCCTTTCGCAGGAAGATTTACAAACCAAAAAGCATATTCTAAACTTAATGTGCTATTACCAAACTTGCACTAATACAATAGAAGATAAAGAACAACGGAATATAATCCAAAATCGCCTATCAGAAATGGTTGCTGATGAATTATTAGTTATTGATAATCAAGATATTAAAATATCACCAATTGGTCATCCTTTTGTTCGAAATATTGCTGCTTGTTTTGACCCGTATTTTAACAAACAGGCGAATGACACCCCTACATTTAGCAAGTCTATTTAGTATTCAGCAACTATTATTGGAAATAGCTATTCAAAAGCAGTGAAAATTTCGCTATTGAAAATAGGTATTAAAGGTTTTCCACGAAGTTTTCATTTGGTTGAAGATATTTTGGGCTTCTGAAGCCGTTTTTGCCGCAGTAAGTTCCTCTACCGAATGAATATACGGCAGAAGCCATTTGTGTAATTCATCGTGAGCTTGACCCGTCATGGTGCAATTTGAGGTCAATAGCTGTATTCTCGCGTTTAAAATATTTCCCAAGACTTGGTATTCCGCTACGTTAATGGTTTCAAAAGACTTAGTTCGCTTTTCAAAGTCAAAAGTTTCTTTTTCCATATCTCGGATGTATTGTATCATATTTTTATGGACTTTCCACTTTTTCCCATTGTTTAGCTGAATAGGTTCTTCTTGGTGGTGTTCATGCTTGGCTGTTTGTGCCGAAACCATTGTGAAACAACAGTAAAGCAATATAATAATAAAATGTTTCATGATTGGGTGATGTATTTTTGTTGAAGATATAATTTGAGTTTTGATGGAATGTGCTGTAAGTTAATTATTTGGTGTATTTTAGAAACAGCAGTTTGGGGGTCATAAATAGCTCGAAATACCTCTAAGACACTCAAGGAATCTGTGCATTTAGTAATGAGTTGCATAATATCATTGGGCTGAACCAATCCTTCTTGCAGCACCCGCACATAAATTCCTGGATAAGGAGATTGTTGGAATTTAGCAACCATTAGCGGGTCGTTAAACCGAATCCCTAATTTATAGCAAGGCTGGCGCGGCTGAGAAACCTGAATAATAGCCTCACCAATCTGAAATACATCTCCGATATTGATAGCGGCTTCATCTAATTCTTGAAGGGTTATGTTTTCCCCAAGCATACCATATTCCCACGCTAAATTAGGATATTGCTTTTTCCAAAATGAATATTGTTTTTTGTATCCATACAAATAGCAGGCTTTTTCTGCACCACCGTGCCGAACTGTATCCATAACGTTATCATTTTGAACACCATCTTTACCTAAAAATATAGGTTCAGAAACCGCTTTTTTGAATATTCCGGTTTCTACCGGCCGTTGATTATAAAAAACAGTTTGCGGAACAGCAAGATTAACCGAACAAACAACCATTCTGGATGAATATTAAGAAAATAAACATAAAGTAATTTAAGTAATTTACCGTTTAAGGGTATTTCTACCGATGTTTTGGTAATTCAACCCCAAAAGCTACCTTTTTGTTCAAAATAATGGAATATTAGTTTATATTTTTATTCTAAATCTATGATTTTTACATCCATTTGGATGCCTCTTTCTGCTAAATAATTCATTATGAAGTGGTAACATTCTGTTGATTTCCCAATTAGTTCTGGTGGAAAAACGCCGTGATTTGGGAATAAGTTATTTAGCAGCATATTTACGGCTGCTGTTGCAGTATAACCAGTAGTTCTGGCCATAGAAGATATTTGGGTTTTAGGGCAATATTCATCATATAGATTAAACACAACTTCTTGAAGGCGTTTTTCGGTATTTTCTTTTCCCTTTAACCGAACGCGCATTACGGTTAGCTCCGGCTCTTGGGCGGCTAATTTCCAGTTTTGAAATAATATTTTTGAGGTAAATGCTAATGGAGAAAGATTTGTTCCATAGATATGTGTTGTATCAAAGAAACCGGTTGTTTTTAATGCCTTTATGAGTTCAACGTGGCCGGGGTAGCGTAAGGTTTTTTCTTTCATAAAGGGAATATGCGGCATCGTTTGAATGAGAGATCTTAAGCCATCTGTGTTAAAGGATTCTAAGGTTCCTACTTTTTCAAAGTCTATAAATTCACAGTCAGTTAAAGGTTCACGTGTTACTACCTTACCTTGTTCTACAAACCTTGCCGGTCTGGTATATTCCTCAATAACATCAATAGGCGAAAAAGGAGCTTTATAGTAAAACGGCCATTTTTTTATTTTCGGCAGCCCACCCACAAGACATTCAAACTCAGTAATTTCCCAAAAACTATCATAATATCCCAAGATAATGTTATCTAAACCGGGAGCAACTCCGCAATCTACAATAGCAGTTACTTGTTTTTTCTTAGCTAACTCATTTAGTTCCAATGCGTTTTCAGGGAAAAAGGAAATATCTACTACATTTTTTTCGGCTTCTATGATTGTTTTAAGTGTCTTAAATCCTAAAAAACCCGGAACAGCACTTAATATTAAATCGAAGTTACGTAACGTTACACTTAGTTGATTGCTATTTGAGACATCCAAAACAGTAGTTTGTATTTTTGCTTGCCTTTGTTTTAGTTTGTTCAGTGCAGTCTCATTCATATCTGCAACTGTTACGGAATGATTTACCGCTAAATCAAGAGCCATTGCGCTACCAACCATCCCAGCACCCAACACAAGAATATTTGCCATAATATTATTTTTGCCCAAAATTATAAATTGTTTTTGGGAAAAATTAACCCAAAAAAGATAAGCTGACAAACTTTTCCGGCTTATACAGCATTTGGTTCGGAAGAGTAATTGAAAAATGAACCTATTCAGTATTTTTTTTGTATAGTAGCCGTTATTTACCCCAAATCATACAACGCATGATTCAGCAGATTAATAATAGCCAGTTTAGGCAAATGATGACCCAGTCAGATTCTGTTATTTTGGATGTTCGTACGGCAGAAGAATACAAAGAAGGCAGAATACCCCGTTCTATCAACTTAGACGTGATGTCCGGTGCAATAGATATGGCAAACCACTTAGATCCAAATCAAACCTATTTAGTATATTGCCGCAGTGGAAATAGAAGTATGGTTGCTGCTTATATTCTGGAAAGCAAAGGATTTTCCAAAGTCCATAATCTAAAAGGAGGAATTATTGGTTGGGACGGCCAAGTTGAGTCCTGATTAAGTTGTGTTACTAAGCCAAGATCCGTATTAATTTTGAACGTATTATGGACCATAAAACGGTCGTTTTGGGGGCATCTACCGATCCAGATCGGTATTCATATAAAGCTGTTCGGCAATTAAAAGCAGCCGGATATACAGTTTTTCCGGTAGGTATCACTTCCGGAAAAATCGAAGGGATTTCTATAATATCAAGCCTTAAAGATATTTCCGAAAAAATAGATACCGTAACATTATATCTTTCTCCCAAGCGGCAAGAAGCTCTGTATGAGGATGTTTTAGCCTTAAAACCACGTAGAATCATTTTTAACCCGGGGGCAGAAAACCTATTTTTTGAAAATTTAGCACAAAAAAACGGTATTATTACTGAAAATGCTTGTACCTTAGTATTGCTTTCTACTAATCAATACTAAGTTTAACGTTTAACTATGGAATCTGTCCAGAATATTGTGCGCTCTATTGCTGCCATAAACCGGTTTATAAGATATGCAAAAATTGAACTTGCTAAATTTTTGGGCCTGAATCCAACAGAATATGAACTATTATACACCTTGTTTGTGCACCAACGGAGTATGTCTGTTAAGGAACTAAGTGCCGAAATGTTCCTTTCCTCTCAGGCAATTACCAAGATTACCAAAAATTTAATTTTGTTAAACTATCTGGAATCTAACAAATCTTCTACAGATAAACGGGTTACATTCATTACGCTCTCTAAACTTGGTTTTATTTCGATGCAAAAAGGAGAAATTGTAAGAGACCAAATGATAAAGACAGTTATACAAAATATTGAAAATCAAGATATTGAAAAAACGGAATTTGTTTTACAAAAAATCAAAGATAATATTAAGGGTTCAACAGGGGATTTTACAAAGTTTCTTCAAAATTTTGGAAACGAAAATTCTCCGGTTTACCTGTGATTAAATGGTGGAAGCGTTTTTTGCGGGATTTTCAGATACCACTGCTGCATATCCTTTTTTGGATTATGTACCTGTTGCTCCTGACAAATATCATCCAGAGAGACGGTGATTTTTTCCAAGCGGCTAAGCAAACACTGTTATTCACAACGCTACATGCCGCTACTGCATATCTACATTATTACTTACTGATTCCAAGATTACTGCTCCAGCAGCGGTATGGCTATTATTTTTTAGTAACGCTTTTATTCTGGTTTTTAGGAACCATTATATTAAACCTTAGTTTTCAATTACTTTATTATCAAGATTCTAAGATTTTATTATATCTTCAAACTGCTCATAGCTTACTTTATGATGCACTTTCTTTTGTAGATATTTTGATGATTGCGATAGTGCTGCGAATCATCAATTACCGGCAAGAACAGCAACGGATCCAGCACCAATTAAACCAAGAACGCTTAACCTCAGAGTTAAAGTTTCTGAAATCCCAAATAAACCCTCATTTTTTGTTTAATACACTGAATAGTTTGTATGCATTAACGCTTCAAAAATCTGATAATGCTCCGGATATGGTTTTGAAGTTATCTACTATGCTGCGTTATATTTTGTATGACTGCCAAACGGATTCAGTTACACTTTCGGCAGAAGTTACCTATCTTCAGGATTACATTGAGCTTGAAAAAATGCGGTTCGGAGACCGGCTTCAAATAATGTTTGAGCAAAGTGGAGATTTATCCCCAAAAATTGTGCCTATGTTATTACAGCCATTTGTAGAAAATGCCATTAAGCACGGAGTAGCCCGCAATATTCGAGGCGGCTGGGTGCATATCCTTTTATCTACTAAAAATGAAGTAATTACATTTGAGGTACGAAATAATTTAACAGAAACAACACCTTCGCTTGTCTCTAAGCAGCCGGGCGGTATTGGTATTCAAAATGTAATCCGGCGGCTTGAATTACTTTATCCACATCAACATGAATTGACCATTCAAGATACTCCAGAAGAATTTCAGGTCAAACTAACACTTTTTTAGAAAACACGATTACATTAAATCTAAAGAATAAAAACTAATGTAGGTTAATATAAAAAAACATAACTATTTGATATAGATTAAGTTATTTATATCAAATAGTTATGTTTAGTGATATAAACAGCAGTAATGGAAATAATAAATTATCTATAAAACCGGAGAGGCTATCTTTATTAGATAGCCTCTCCGGTTTTATAGAATGTCATTTAGGATTTGAGTTCAGCTTCCCACTTTAATATTAGAGGCCTGTTTTTATCGGCTAAGTTTTTTTTCAAGCCGCGAGCCGGACTGTTATATTTACGAGCAGCTTTTTTAGCTTTTATTCGAACAATTATCTCTTGTACTCTTCTGTCAATACGTTTTGGCATATCTTCTTAGTTATTATGTTTTAAAAATTAAAGCCCGCAAAGTTAGGAAATTATTCATTATCAAAAATGAAATAGAATGATAATTTTCTTTGAAAGATTTTCCTAAATCTTTCAAAGAAAATTATTTGGTGGAGATGGAGCGATTCGAACGCTCGTCCGGAGAAGTATCTTCAAGAGTTTTCTACAAGCTTAGTTTGTTTATGAATGTTGTATCTTTATTGCGAACAAACACGCGCCAAGGATACCGAGCCTGTAAAAATTTAAGAGGTTTCCCAGGCAAAAACCCCCGATTCCGTTTGTTTATCAAGCCTCATAGGAAAGCGAACAGACACACTCGCCGAGAGACTATTGGACTTTGCTAATGTTTAATTAGGCAGCCAATGCAAATGAATTGTTGCCATTTATGGCGTTGTTACCTTTGTTTAACGTGAAAAATAACCAATCACGACTTGCTTGCTATTGCCGATTTCAACCCGTCAATTCCTGTCATCCCCAATTTTTATTTTCTGCAAAGTTACTACTTTTTGTTTCATTTCAAAATAATAACTTTGCCTGCTGAAAAGATATAACGAAAACTATGCCAACTATCACACTGTCAGATTTTGAGAATACAGAAATCGCCTTTCGACATAAAACCAATGAAAAATTAAAGCAAGCTAATCAGCTATTTTCTACGATGAAATCTCCTTGGCTGGTAAAAACAGGATCTGCGTTGGTGAGTTGGGGGCTGAAAAATAACTTGCCTATTGAAGGATTAGTCAAAAGAATGTTGTTTGACCAATTTTGTGGCGGCACCAGTTTAGATGATATTGGAGCTACGATAAAAGAACTTGCTCAATACAACGTATTTACAATTTTAGACTATTCCGTAGAGGGTGAAAAAAACGAAAACGGCTTTGATGCCTGCGCCTTGCAAACTGTTCGTTCTTTACAATTTGCTGCAAAATACAGCGAAATACCCTATTGCGCCTTAAAAATAACCGGTATCGCACCGGTAGGATTATTAGAAAAAATAGCTGAAAAACAACAACTTAGCTTGACAGAAGAAGGAGCTTGGAATCGTGTGCAGGAAAGACTGCGGAATATTTGTGAAGTTGCTGCCAATACCCAAAAAGGAATTTATATTGATGCAGAGGAAACTTGGATACAGCCGGCTATTGAACAGCTTACAGAAACCATGATGTTCCATTTTAACAAAGAGCAACCCATTGTTTATCAAACACTTCAACTGTATCGCCATGATAGATTGCCGTATCTAAAAGATCTAAAAAAACGTTGTCAGCAAGCGGATGTCTTTTTGGCAGTAAAATTAGTGCGTGGCGCATACTTAGAAACAGAAATTGAACGTGCCAAACAGCTTGGATACCCCAACCCAATTCAGCCCAACAAAGAGGCTACCGATAAAGACTTTAACGAATGTTTAAGTGTGTGCATTACCGATATACAGAAATTTTCACTCTGTTCTGGAACGCATAATGAGGTAAGTGCCTTAGAATTAGTAAATTTAATGGAAAAACAGCAGATTAACCCTTCGGATACCAGAATTGTTTTTGCTCAATTACTCGGGATGTCTGACCATATTACCTTTAATTTAGCCAAAGCCGGCTACAGAACCGCTAAGTATGTGCCTTATGGCCCTGTAAAGTCAGTATTACCATATCTTTTCAGAAGAGCAGAAGAGAATACAGCCATAACCGGACAAACTAACCGTGAACTTCGGCTGATTCAACAAGAACTTAAACGTAGAAAAATAACCTAACTTCGTGTGAATATTTTTTCTACCTTTGCAGCCAATATGACGATAGATCAACTAAGAGATTTAAGTGCGCGTACCGAAGCGCTGAGGAGGTTTCTTTAACATCGGTGAGCGTTTAGAAATCATTAAAGAACAAGAAGTTATCACTCAAGCTGCTCATTTTTGGGACGATCCCAAAGAGGCGCAGAAAGTCCTTAAAGTTATTCAAGCCAATAAAATTTGGACGGCTACTTTTCAAGAAACAGAGGCTACTGTTACCGATGTAGAGGTATTATTCGATTTTTTCAAAGAAGGAGAAGCATCAGAGGAAGAGGTTGAAGCGAGTTTTCAAACAGCACTTAAAGCTGTGGAAGACTTGGAATTTAAAAATATGCTTTCAGCAGAAGAAGACCAGTTAAACTGTGTTATCGAGATAAACTCCGGAGCCGGAGGCACAGAAAGCCAAGATTGGGCAGAAATGCTGATGCGTATGTATATGCGTTATGCAGAAAGACATAGATATAAAATTGCCCTCTTAGATGAAACACAGGGAGAAACAGCCGGCCTAAAAAGCGTTACCTTAGAAATTACCGGATCTTTTGCCTACGGATACCTAAAAGGAGAAAATGGCGTACACCGAATGGTGCGTATTTCCCCATTTGACTCTAACGCAAGACGACATACCTCGTTTGCCTCCGTTTATGTGTATCCTATCATAAATGATGATATTGAAATAGAAATAAAAGATGCGGATATTGAAATCCAAACAGCACGCTCCGGAGGTGCCGGTGGCCAAAATGTCAATAAAGTAGAAACCAAAGTAATGCTTACTCATATTCCCACTGGGATTGTGGTTGTTTGCCAAGTTGAACGTTCACAATCGGCTAACCGTGAACGCGCTATGCAAATGCTCCGCTCCAGACTTTATGCGTTAGAACTGCGCAAACGAAATGAACAAAAAGCTGCTGCAGAAGCAAATAAGAAAAGAATCGAATGGGGGTCTCAAATCCGAAACTACGTCTTTCATCCCTATAAATTGGTAAAAGACTTACGCACCGGCACAGAAACCAGCGATGTAATCAGTTTTATGGACGGAGATTTGGATAGATTTATCAAAGCGTACCTAATGGAGTTTGCCCAACATGCTTAATGCTTCTAAGCTTAAGACGGTTGCTTTCCACACATTAGGCTGTAAACTTAACTTTGCAGAAACCGGAATGTTAGCTAAACAGCTAAACTCCGAATTATTCTCAATAGCATCGTTTGATAAATATTCTGATATTTATGTAATCAACACTTGTTCGGTTACGGAAAATGCAGATAAAGAATGTAAAAAGTTAGTACGTAGGTGTTTACAGCAAAATTCTAATGCTCAGGTAGTAATTGTGGGCTGTTATGCACAGCTAAAACCCCAAGAAATTGCACAAATTCCCGGAGTTCGGGCTGTATTAGGTGCAGCAGATAAATTTAGGCTGGGAGAAGTATTAGCAGAACTTTCCCTAAATACAGAAGTTATCGTAAAAACCTGCGATATCGAAACATTAGATCAATATTCTGCCTCTGTTTCTTTTGGAGACAGAACACGAGCCTATCTTAAAATACAAGATGGTTGCGATTACAACTGTTCTTTTTGCACTATTCCATTAGCTCGCGGGCATAGCCGTAGCGATACCATTCAAAATGTAGTTACACAAGCCAAAGAACTCCTGCATTCCGGAGCGCAAGAAATAATCTTAACAGGTGTTAATGTAGGCGATTTTGGCAGAAAAAATCAGGAATCCTTTTTCTTATTGCTACAACGATTAAGTGATTTACCCATTCCCAGAATCCGTATTTCATCAGTAGAGCCCAATTTGCTGACTACCGAAATTATTGACTTCGTAGCAGCACAGCAAAATGTCATGCCGCACTTTCATATCCCGCTTCAAAGTGGTAATGATGCTATTTTAGCACTGATGCGCAGACGATATAAACGAAAGTTATATGCTGATAAAGTGCTGGAAATCAGGCAAAAACTACCAGACGCAGCCATCGGCGTGGACGTTATTGTAGGCTTCCCAGGAGAAACTGATGAATTCTTTTTAGAAACCCGCGAGTTTATCCAAACACTACCGGTATCCTATTTACATATATTTACGTATTCAGAAAGAGATAATACCGTAGCTACAAACTTAGGTAAAACTGTTTCTAAATCAATTAGAAATCAGCGAAATGCACAACTACGGCTACTTTCAGAAATGAAAACAAGAGATTTCTATCGCCAATTTCATGACACAATAAGACCTGTTTTGTGGGAAATACCCTTGGCAGATAACCTGCAAACCGGATTAACCGATAATTACATCCGAGTTATCAAACACAGTTCAAATGCCCAAGCCGGAACAATTACCTCCGAAAAACTTATTTGGCAAGAAACCGAGAATTATCATAAATTAAGATTAACAGCTATTTAATTTTTCTAAATATCTTATTCTAAGTAAGTTGTTATTGAATAAGATATTTTTGATATATTTTTTTGAAGTATTAGATTATTATCCTAAAAATAAAGTGGCCGGAAGAAAACACCTTTTTTGCTAAATTCAAGGGCAGGCATCGGCAAATGAATAAAGTTAATAGTGCCTAAAAACAGTTTTAGCCAAGGATTTTTTACTTTTATGGCTGTTAAATCTATATCTAAGCTAAGATACCATTGGCGATATTCGCGGGCATTAATGACAGAGATAGGGTCTTGGCCATAGCCGCCGATCAGCCCTTCTGCACCGTAGCCAATGGCAGGTACTAACCAAGCCGGTATAAATTTAGTGGCAGTACGATTGGGGTTCAAAAATGGTTTTATCCGGCAAGTAAGCCAGTAAGTTTGGCCATTATAGTCTTTGACATAACGGGTAATACCTTTCCCCAACTCGTCAGGGTGGTCGGCAGCGTATGGCGAATCATGATAAGACATTTTTAAGCTAATTATATTTTCGTTAAACAGTTTCTTATTAAGCATATAAAGGCCAATTCCGGCTGTGTTTGCCGCTAAATCAAAATAAGATGCGCCCCATTTATCAGAAAAACCATCTAAAACCTCTATTGATAACATCAACCCGAACCCAACGGCACTTGAAACAATTAACTGGGTTTTGGGTGGGCAACCAGACCATTTCAGTACCGCATCTGAAATCCGGCAAAACTGAAAGGCAGTTGTAGCATGGCCAACTTTATCCATCTGCCTCCATTCCGGCCAATCGTTAAACCAATGAAAAGAAGTTTGTTTGGTATTTCGATACCAAGAAGTAGTTAAATAAACCGTACCCGCCGTAATAATAGACCCGGAAGCTATTGATATAGGTATAAATTTCTTGGGATTAAATAGGGTGTCATTGGTTAAAAAATGTTGTTTAGTGAGGGTATCTTGCCCCAACGCTACTTTACATCCTACGCTTAAAATAGCTATCCAGGTTTTGAGGCTACGGAGTATTTGCATTGTATAGTTGATAAATGAAGTTGTTAAATAATTCCAAAGCCCTGTTTTAAGGCAGGGCTTTGGGTAAATATTATTCTCGAACTTTTTCTTTATACTTTTGCAGTTGAAGTTTTAGTTTGTCGATGCAAGCATCTGTTGCTTCTTCAAAGGAGCGTTTTTGCTCTTTTGCTAACAAGGTGCTATTGGGAACATTTAACTTGATTTCTACAGCTTTGTTGCCATTTTCATTGTCTTTCTCAATTCTCAAAAATACACTTACATCTACTACTGAGTCAAAAAAAGTGTTTAACTTAGAAACTTTTTGCTCAATGTAGCTTAAAAGTTTGGCATCGGCATCAAAACGAATTGATTGAATTGTTGTCTTCATAACATTTTGAAATAAAGGAATACGTAAAAAATTATTTATCTATTTTTGTTTGTGCTTTTGGGTGCGCTGCCTGATAACTCTCCTGCAACTGCTCCAAAGTTGTATGCAAATATACTTGGGTTGCGGTTAGAGAGGTGTGCCCAAGCAAAGTTTTTATCGCATTTAAGTCCGCACCACGGTTGAGTAAATGAGTAGCAAAAGAATGTCTTAGAATATGCGGACTGTTTTTGGTGAGATTAGCCACAGAAGAAAGGCTTTGGTGCACAATTCGGTACACCAATTTTGGGTAGAGTGGTTCTTTCTTTTCTGTATAAAGTAAGCAGCCTTGAACCGGAAAATGATTTTCTATACAAGCGACACGATAATTTTGGAAGGCTGTAATAATAGCCTGAGTAAGCGGTAAAATACGTACTTTATTTCCTTTGCCAAGTACACGAAGTGTCTTATTGGCAATATCAATATCTTTCCAGTCAAGGTGAATTACTTCAGCACGTCTTAAGCCACAGCCATACAAAAGCTCTAATAGTAACTTATCCCTTTTGCCTTCCCACGTTGGTTCAGTAATATTGGGGAGTTCAAATAAAGATTTTGCTTGTTCTTCATTTGCAAAAACAGGCAGTCTCTTCTCTGTTTTGGGAAGTGGAATTTTCCCTAAAGGGTTTTGAGAAATCACACCTCGTTTTTGCCAGAATTTAAAATAACAGCGTAGTGCCGATAGCTTCCGAGAAATAGACTTTCGAGTGAGCTTTTCTTGATGTAAAAACGCTACAAAAGATCGAATGTTTCGGGAGGAAATCTCTCTAAGACTCTTTTCATCCGATAGTGGATTGTTATCAGAACATTGTTTTTGGCAAAATACTGACCACTGCCTTAAATCTGAAATGTATCCAGCAATAGTCGCATCAGAATAATGACGCTCATTTTCAAGATATTGAATAAAAAGAGACAGTAGTTCCACGCACTATTGATAGTTAAGCAAGCTAACAAATATTTCTACATAAAAAAAGCGGCATAAGTTCATTTATGCCGCTTTTTTTATGGATTTTTATGGTTTAATGTGTAACTACTAACTTACTGCTTGCCTGACCGCCATTCATCACAATAGCGTAGGAATAAACTCCGTTCGTTAAGTTTTCTGTATTAAACTCAAAAATATGATTACCTTCTGCAAGGTTACCTAATTCTTGTTGGAAAACTACTTGTCCCATCACGTTTCTAACGATAATACTTGCGTTTCCGGAAGTTGGTAAAGTATAGCTGATGTTGGTTATGTTAGATGCAGGGTTCGGAATAGCTGTTAAGTGCATTTGCTTAGTTAGGTCATTGTTACGGCTAACTGTTTTAGTTTGAACGACTAAACCGATAGCCATATCATTGGTGGTTCTATCGCGGTATGGAGCCCATACACCGCCGGAAATTTCAAAGGTGCGGTTAGAGATAGGTAGAGAGTTGTCCATAGCTAAGGGATTGTAGAGAGAGTCATCAAGGACAGGCTCCCAAGAAACATACACGCCACCGGAAGTAATCACAATAGGTGTTTCAATAGTAACTAAGTTGTCAACAGCTTCTACGGCTTCTGAAACCAATACTTCTTCTTTCGGAACTGTTTTACTGAAGAGTAGGGTACCCGGTCCGTTTGCGCCGTCTGCATACATCTTGGCTTTAAAACCATTAACCTTACTTGGATCGTCTGGCTTACCGGTAATAATTCCATAGTTTAAGCCGGAAATCGTTATTGGGTAGTATGGCATTTTAAAATATACTCCTACTGTTAAACTCGCAGCATCATCTTCTTGGGAACTCCATATAGCATCATCAAAACGGAGTAAAACAGGGCTTTGAGAGGTATCCACGACCACAAGTTCTGCCTGGGTTGTATTATTAGCGTTAAACTGGTCTCCGGTTAAACTGGTTGTGATTTTATAGATAAAATTACCTTCTGTATTCGCATTAAAAGGCTTTGGAAATGTTATGTTATTTACTGTACCCTTCAGAACTCCGGTTGTAACCATCACGGTATCAGCATGTAACAAATTAAAATCTTTATCTGTAATATTTGCAATAACACGAACATTATCCGCAATATCAACTGTTCCTGTATTTCGGATTGCTGCATTTAAGGTAAGCGGCTGCCCGGCAACGGTAAAAGTACCTGAATTGTCGGTGTCAAAACACCAATAAGCTTCAATATCTTTTACAGCAAAGGAAGTTGAAGGCGGGTAGGTTATACGGATTGTATTATTAACAGGATAAACATTTCTGGGGAATGTTAGTCCTACGTTTCCGGTAATGTTTTCGATACCGCGGGTAACAAAACTTTTACCGCTGGCAGTATAGGCAGCATCAGCCGGACCTACGCATTTTTGGTAGTTTAAGGTAATGGAAGAATCTAAGCGGCTTAACACAATTTGGAAAGTACAAGCACCACGATAATGCCCCGGAGCATCATCAGTCCAAAATGGAACATCTTGATAAGTGATTACAAATGAATCTGTTCCGATAGTTTTATAAAAAACTTTTGCAGCAGGAATGGCTGTGCCGGTAGAATCTGTAAAGGTAAGGTCAGCTAAATAAGGTGCAATAATATTAGAAGGAACGCCCGGTGTAGGTATATTTGGCATACCGGAAGAGCCTGAAGCGATATTGTAGCCTTTACCAAACGTTATGTAGCCGTTAGAGCCAACATAAACCTCACTGTAGTCTAACCAGTAAAAACGAAAACTAAAGCCAATCGGAACCGGCCCCACAAAGTTATCATCCGTAAAACCAGTAAGTTCCGTAGAACCAGAGGAAATATCTACCCAGTTATAGGTCGGCCCACCCGCAGAAGTATCTGACTTCCAAGAATACCCAAAAGCATCCTGCATGGACTGAGCCCGGGCATTAAAAAACAACACTAAAACAATAATGATGAATTGGAGTTTTTTCATAATTTTTTTTCCAAACAATTCCGCGAATTTACAGCTTTTTCTCTGATGTGTTTTTTTTTATTGAAAACAGGTTAAATCTTTTTTTGAGGAAAAAAAATAGTTCTGATATTTTTTTTTAAAAAAACGTATTACGCAACATTTATTCGGGAAAATACGTAATATTGCGTTAGTATAATATTCATCCGATGAAATACAACTCTCCTTTACAGTATTTACAGATTGCTTTGCTGTCAATTTGTTTTGCTATACAAGTATCTGCGCAGGTAGGCATTGGCACACTCACCCCTGATGCCTCTGCTATGCTGGATATTCAGTCAGGCGATAAGGGTATTTTAGTGCCTCGAATGACCACTTCAGCCCGATCCGGAATAGCATCTCCGGCAACCGGCTTGCTGATATTCAACACAGATATAAATCAGTTTGAATATTTTGACGGTACTGTATGGATAAATATAAGTTCTGGTTCCGGAGATAATCTGGGCGACCATACAGCTACCCAAAATATAGCATTAAATAACAACTATCTAAGCGGGGACGGAGATAACGAGGGTGTATTTGTAAATGGAACTGGAAACGTAGGGATAGGCACTACTGCACCAAGCCAAACGTTTTCAGTAGCAGAAAAATTTCAAGTAAATGCTACCGGTAATGTCGTTAAAATAAACGACGTACCTACTAATTTTCCGGCTGCGCAAGGAACTGCTAATACTTATTTAAAAAATGATGGCTCCGGAAATCTCAGTTGGGCATCATCCGGCGGCAGTGGCTGGAATTTAACCGGCAATGCCGGCACGGATACTTCTATCAATTTTATAGGTACTACCGACCTAAGGAGTTTGAAGTTTAAGGTCAATAATATGCAAGCCGGGCGTATAGATACCGGTTCCGTATTTTTAGGTTACAGAGCCGGCTTGGTGAATACACCTAAATCCAATGTAGGTATCGGTAACGGGTCTCTAAAGAGTAATACCACAGGTTATGAAAATACGGCAACGGGCTTTCAAGCATTATACAGCAACACCACAGGCTACCAAAATATCGCCAATGGCTCTTATTCTCTGTATAGTAATGATTTAGGTAACTATAATACTGCAATTGGCCATAGTTCGTTATACAGTAATACTTCGGGGAGTTATAATGTAGCAAATGGTTGGACTTCATTAAACAGCAATACTACGGGCTACGAAAATACGGCAAGTGGTTTTACTTCACTATATTACAATAATACGGGTAGCAGCAATACGGCAAGTGGTTATGGGGCGCTTTACTATAATGTAGCAGGCGATAAGGCAACTGCCATAGGTAGTAGAGCCATGGCGAATGCCAATAATACGGCTACTCCATTCACCAATACGAATGTAGCAGTTGGGTTTGAGGCTCTACGAGGTCCGAACACTCCTGCTTTAAACACAGGTCTTGACAATACAGCCTTAGGCTATCAAACACTGTGGTTTACCTCATCAGGAAGTTCTAATACCGCTGTTGGGACAACTTCTCTTTATAATAACACTACTGGAAATTCCAACACATCCGTAGGGAATAATTCTCTTTTGGGTAATGTTACCGGAAATTACAATACCGCTTTGGGACGTAATGCCGATGTAGGTAACAATAACTTAACCAATGCTACGGCTATTGGGTCAAGAGCCTATGTAACAGCTAATAACAGCATGGTGCTGGGCAGCATAAACGGCCAAAACGGAGCTACGGCAAATACTAAGGTAGGCATAGGGACTACTGCACCTACTCAGCCGTTTTCTGTTGTAGAGAAATTTCAAGTAGATATTAATGGTAATATCGTTAAAATAAACAATGTGCCCACCAATTTTCCGGCTATACAAGGCGGTGCCAATACTTATTTAAAAAATGACGGCTCCGGAAATCTCAGTTGGGCACCATCCGGCGGCAATGGCTGGGATTTACTTGGTAACGCCGGCACAGATACTTCTATCAATTTTATAGGTACTACCGACCTAATGAGTTTGAAGTTTAAGGTCAATAATATGCAAGCCGGGCGCATAGATACCGGTTCCGTATTTTTAGGCTACAGAGCTGGTTTAGTGAATACCGATAAAACCAATGTAGGCATTGGTAACGGAGCTTTAAAGAGTAATACTACGGGTAATTATAACACGGCAAGCGGTTTTCTGTCGCTATACTACAACACCACGGGTAATTATAACACGGTAAGCGGTGCTTATTCGCTATACAAAAACACCACGGGGGATAGAAACACGGCAAGTGGTTATGGTTCGCTACGCAACAACACCACGGGTAATTATAACACGGTAAGCGGTGCTTATTCGCTATACAACAACACCACGGGCTATCAAAACACGGCAAGCGGTACTTATTCGCTATACAGCAACTCCACGGGTTATGCCAACACAGCAAGCGGTGCTAGTTCGTTACAAAGCAACACCACGGGTTATTACAACACGGTAAGCGGTTATTATTCGCTATTCAGCAGCACCACGGGCTCTCAAAACACGGCAAGCGGTTCTTATTCGCTATACAACACCACCACGGGCGGTAGTAACATGGCAAGCGGTTATAGTTCGCTATACAACAACACCACGGGAGATTATAACACGGCAAGCGGTATTAATTCGCTATACAACAACACCGAGGGTGGCAATAACACGGCAAGCGGTTCTAATTCGCTACAAAACAACACCACGGGAAATTATAACAGTGCATTAGGACACTCAGCCGATGTAGGCAGTAATAACTTAACTAATGCTACGGCTATTGGGGCAAGGGCGTATGTAACGGCTAATAACAGCTTAGTGCTGGGCAGCATAAACGGCCAAAACGGAGCAACGGCAAATACAAACGTAGGAATAGGCACTACTGCACCAAGCCAAACGTTTTCAGTAGCAGAAAAATTTCAAGTGAATGCAAGCGGTAATATTGTTAAAATAAACAATGTACCTACTAACTTTCCGGCAAACACAGGTAGTTTCGGTAATTTTTTAATGACTGACGGCTCCGGAAATTTATCATGGGAATATCTCTCTATACCTCCACCTCCCCTCCCACCAAACGCTTCTAATGGCTTAACCCTTGGATGGTCTGATTATGAATTAGGAGGCACACTTTCCCACGGTACTACAATAGAACAAAATTCCTATAGTTTTGGTATTGAAAATAGTGGCTCACCAGTTCTTAAACTTAATGCCGGAAAAGTAGGGATAGGCACAGCCTCCCCTACTCAGCCGTTTTCTGTTGTAGAGAAATTTCAAGTAGATATTAATGGTAATATCGTTAAAATAAACAATGTGCCCACCAATTTCCCGGCAAACACAGGTAGTTTCGGTAATTTTTTAATGACTGACGGCTCCGGAAATTTATCATGGGAATATCTCTCTATACCTCCACCTCCCCTCCCACCAAACGCTTCTAATGGCTTAACCCTTGGATGGTCTGATTATGAATTAGGAGGCACACTTTCCCACGGTACTACAATAGAACAAAATTCCTATAGTTTTGGTATTGAAAATAGTGGCTCACCAGTTCTTAAACTTAATGCCGGAAAAGTAGGGATAGGCACAGCCTCCCCTACTCAGCCGTTTTCTGTTGTAGAGAAATTTCAAGTAGATATTAATGGTAATATCGTTAAAATAAACAATGTGCCCACCAATTTTCCGGCTATACAAGGCGGTGCCAATACTTATTTAAAAAATGACGGCTCCGGAAATCTCAGTTGGGCACCATCCGGCGGCAATGGCTGGGATTTACTTGGTAACGCCGGCACAGATACTTCTATCAATTTTATAGGTACTACCGACCTAATGAGTTTGAAGTTTAAGGTCAATAATATGCAAGCCGGGCGCATAGATACCGGTTCCGTATTTTTAGGCTACAGAGCTGGTTTAGTGAATACAGCTATTACCAATGTAGGTATCGGCAACGGGTCTCTAATGAGTAACACCACGGGTAATTATAACACGGCAAGCGGCTCTTATTCACTATATAACAATACCACGGGCAGTATTAACACGGCAAGTGGTGTTAGTTCGCTATTCTACAACACCACGGGCTATCAAAACACGGCAAGCGGTTTTCAATCGCTGCTCAGCAACACCACGGGTAATAACAACATGGCAAGCGGTTATCTATCGCTATACAGCAACGTGGCGGGTAGTAACGCTACTGCCATTGGTAACGGAGCTATGCGCTATGCCAATAATACCGGCACGGCTTTTACTAATGCCAATGTAGCCTTGGGCTTTGAGGCTTTGCGCGGCTCTACCGATGCATCTAACAATACGGGCAATAACAACACTGCTTTAGGCTACCAAACCTTGTGGAGCAATACCACGGGTGGTAGTAACATCGCAAGCGGTGTCCAGTCGCTATATAACAACACCACGGGTAATAATAATACGGCAAGCGGTTCTGTTTCGCTATTCAAAAACACCACGGGTAATTATAATACGGCAAGCGGTTCTTATTCGCTATATAGCAACACCACGGGTGATGGTAAT
Organism: Bacteroidia bacterium; assembly: GCA_026932145.1. Taxonomy (NCBI): domain Bacteria; kingdom Pseudomonadati; phylum Bacteroidota; class Bacteroidia; species Bacteroidia bacterium. Next base: position 78,144 of record JAIXKT010000009.1, on the reverse strand, counting down.
ATGGCAATAGGTTATCAAACGCTGTGGAATAACACCACAGGTAATAATAATGCAGCAGGCGGCTCTTATTCGTTATACAACAACACCACAGGTAATAATAATACGGTAAGCGGTTATGGTTCGCTATTCGGCAACATTACGGGCAGCAGCAATACGGCAAATGGTTACGGTGCGCTTTACTATAATGTAGCGGGTAGTAACGCTACTGCCATTGGTAACGGAGCTATGTATTATGCTAATAATACCGGCAGCTCCTTTACCAACTACAATGTAGCCTTGGGCTTTGAGGCTTTGCGCGGTTCTACCGATGCATCTGCCAATACGGGCAATAACAACACCGCCTTAGGCTACCAAACCTTGTGGAGCAACACCACGGGTAATTATAACACGGCAAGCGGTTCTCAATCGCTATACAGCAACACCACGGGGACTGGTAACATGGCAAGCGGCTCTCAATCGCTATACAGCAACACCACGGGGGGGGCTAACACGGCAAGCGGTTCTTCTTCGCTATACAGCAACACCACGGGGAGTGGCAACACGGCAAGCGGTTATCAATCGCTACAAAGCAACAACACGGGGAGTTATAACATGGCAAGCGGTTCTTATTCGCTATTCAAAAACACCACGGGGGGTGGCAACACGGCAAGCGGTTATTCTTCGCTAAACAATAACACCACGGGGGGTAGTAACACGGCAAGCGGTTATTATTCGCTAAGCAGCAACATCACGGGGTATTATAACACGGCAAGCGGTTCTCAGTCGCTATACAGCAACATCACGGGTGGTAGTAACACGGCAAGCGGAAACTATTCGTTATACCATAATACAGGCGGTAATTTTAACACGGCGTTTGGAGATAGTGCCTTGCTTACCAACACCACCGGCAGTAATAACAGCGCGTTAGGGTATTTTGCTAATGCAGGCAGTAATAACTTAACCAATGCTACGGCTATTGGGTCAAGAGCCTATGTAACAGCCAATAACAGCATGGTGCTGGGCAGCATAAACGGCCAAAACGGAGCAACAGCAAATACTAACGTGGGGATAGGTACTACGGCACCTACTCAGCCGTTTTCTGTCGTAGAGAAATTTCAAGTAGATATTAATGGTAATATTGTTAAAATAAACAATGTGCCCACCAATTTTCCGGGTGTGCAAGGTGCTGCTAATACCTATTTAAAAAATGATGGTAGTGGAGGGTTAACGTGGGCATTTTTACCACCCGGAGAATCCACCACAGCCAGCAACGGATTAACGCTATCCGGCTTTGATGTGCGCTTAGGAGGCAACCTAACAACAAATACAACACTAACCCAAGGTTCTAATAGCTTGACTTTTGAAAACAGCGGTGGCAGCAACACTATTTTTAACTTATCTTCTACCGGAGATTTTGAGGTGCGGGATAACGGCGCAACAGCCTTTATAGTTAATGATGCCGGATCGGTAGGAATTGGCACGGCCGCACCGGCTATTCCTCTTCAGATAGAAAGAACCGGGACCTACTCTGAAGGTGCTTTTTATACCAATACCAATGTAGCTACTCCAACAATATCAGCTTACTCTGCTCTATCATTGGGCACTAAGGGAAGTACAGTTACTCCTGGTGGGCAAGTTTTGGGGGCACTTGTCTTCAGAGGGCACAACGGAACTTCTTGGGAATATAATCAAAGCCAAATTCGCAGTGATGCTGAAGCAACTTTTTCTGCTACCATTCGCCCTTCGAACCTGGTGTTCTCCACCGTAGGAACATATGCAAGTGCTACTTCCTTAGAGCGTATGCGTATCACAGCAGACGGAATTGTGGGAATTGGTACAGCAAGTCCACCAAATGCTTATGCCTTGTCGGTACATAAAACAGGGGCTGTCAGCTCTTATTTAGGCATTACCAACCCGGGTACAGGTGCAAGTCAAGAAACAGCACTGCATCTTACAACTTTAAATGATGCTAATGGCTCTACAGCATTAGGCTATGCAGGAACAAAAGGCTGGGCTATGGGTGCTCGCTCTAATGCTTGGGGTACCGTTGGCGAACAAAATGATTTTTATATCTCTAGATATGATGGAAGTGCTTGGAAGCAGATGTTTAATATAGATATGATTAACGGCAATGTAGGTATAGGTACCACTAGCCCAACCTCAAGCCTCCATACAGTTGGTAGTATCGCTAAAAGCATCGTTGTCAGTGGTGGTGCTATTACCTTAGATGCCACACATTATACGGTAATACGTACCGCTGCTGGTGCAATTACCTTGCCGGCAGCAGCATCATGCCCGGGACGTATATACGTGCTTGTAAACAGAACAGTCGCAGCAATAAACACTTCCATCGCATACAATCCTTTTGCCGGTGCTGCTACTACTAATATAGCTGCTAATTCTGCTGTTACTTTACAAAGCGATGGAGCTGCATGGAATCGAATACAATAATGAATAAAAACCAACCCAAAGGCTCTATTAAATAGTCATTTAGCAACTATATTTCACAAATAGAAGGAGGTAAGATACATTACGTAATGTATCTTACTTCTATTTGCGAGCCGGTTCATTGGATTTTTTCTATGAACCGGCTTTTTTAAATAGCTGTTCATAGCAGCTACGCATATTCTGAACCAATGTTTGGTAGGAGAATCGCTCCATAACATATTTTCTGCCCTCATTTCCCATTTGGATACGTTGGTCAGGGTTTTTTATTAACTGAAGTAGGGCGTTTGCCATAGCATTGGCATCCCTTGAGGGTGTAACAAAGGCTGTTTGGTTTGGTATCACAATATCTGCAACACCTCCTACACGAGTAGTTACGATTGGCTTTGCGGCAGCCTGAGCTTCTATTAGGCTTACGGGAGTGCCTTCATTTAGGGATGATAAAACGATAATATCCAGTCCGGCGGTAGCTATGTCAATGTCCCGTATCCAAGAAGTAAAGGTGAGTTCAGCAGGTTGTTGCTGGGAGCCTAAGGTAAAACCCAAGTGCTTTGCTTGTGCTTCCACTGCATCTTTATCCGTTCCATCTCCAATAATAAAGAAGCGTAGTTTTATATTGGGTGGGCATAATTGCTTTAGCGTGGCACAAGCCGATAAAAACAAAGGATGATTTTTGATTGGAACAATCCGTCCTATTATCCCAATAGCTATTTCATTATTAGAAATGCTCCATTGCTGACGAAAAGATTTTCGTTTAAACTCTTGGTTATCTGTGAATTTTGATAGGTCAAAGCCATTGTGAACAACATGGATTTTATCCGAATCTGCCACATGATACACGTCAGCCAGTTCTTTTTTTTGAGATTCACTAATAGCGATAATTCCGGTACTTTTGGTAGCTAACCAACGTTCAATAAACAGGAAAAATTTTGTTATGATTGGATGAAAATAGGAGTGAAAATAATGCCCGTGATATGTGTGGATAATTACCGGTACTTTTTCATGATAGGCGGCTAAACGGCCTACTAAGCCCGGTTTAGTAGCGTGGGTATGCACTATATCCGGTTTGAACTCCTTAATTATCTGCCGGATTTCACGATAAGCCAGAAAGTCGTTGAAAGGATTAGGGGTTCGTTCCAGAGAACGAATAAAACGGGGTTCTACTCCATTTTCGGCAGCTACAAAAGAAGAACTTGCCTCACCGGCAAAAATCTGCCCGGATAACAAACACGTTTCATATTCAGGGGCTAAGTATTTGGTTAAAAAAACAGCATTGTAGGTAGGGCCACCAATATTTAAGCGGTTAATAATCCGAAGTATGCGAGGCATTAGTATCTAATGAGCACGCAAATTCCGAAATATTACCGTTTTAAAATCATTATCAAGCATAACTTTTTTCAACTTTGTAGGCTCAATGAAACAAGTTCCTAAGCAAAGCGGTAAAATAATCATATTTTCGGCTCCCAGCGGGGCAGGAAAATCCACCATTGTCTTTGAAGTTCTGAAAAGAATAGAAAGGTTAGAGTTTTCTGTTTCGGCAACTACACGCCCAAAGCGTAATTATGAAATCAACGGCCGCGATTATTATTTTATCTCAATTGAAAAATTTCGTTATTATATTGAAAAAGATAAATTTTTAGAATGGCAAGAAGTTTATCCAGATAGATTTTATGGTACATTTCGTTCAGAAGTAGATCGTATTGTTACACACGGCAATTCAGCCGTATTTGATGTGGACGTGCAAGGCGGTATTAATTTGAAAAAAATATTTCAAGAGCAAGCACGTTCTTTTTTCATTCAGCCGCCTTCTCTGGAAGTCTTACGCCAGCGACTTGAAAAACGGAACACAGAAACACCCGAAGAACTCGACCGCAGAATCAAAAAAGCTGCCCATGAGCTTACATTCGCCCCTTACTTTGATGAAATTATCCTAAATGACGACTTAGGGCAAGCTATTCAGGAAATCGTAACCAAAATCAACCTATTTATCCCCTAAAACTTATAGCCATTCGATTTGTCAATAAAGAGAATACATTAATTTTGCCAACACTATTTTGAAGAAAACCTTGGTTAGGCAAATTGCCGTAATTTGCTTTTTCTTTTATTTTGGAAATCATTGGTTAAGTAGCTGCGCCCAAGAAAGCAGTTCTGTTGAAGTATTGAATACCAATGAATTAATATTTGAAAAAATAGGAAACTCAACAATCCGCAAAATGATTGGTAATGTCATTTTAAAGCAAGATTCTACGCTGCTCTACTGCGATAGTGCTTATCATAACACAGATTCTAAGATAATCAACGCCTTTGGGCACGTCAAGATAGAAGTTCCCGGTCAAGTAGCCATTACCTGCAAACAGCTTACTTATCTTGTAGCGGAAAGGCGTGCCGATATGCACAACGATGTTTCGCTTACAGATGGCCAAACAACCTTAAAAACAGAACATTTAATTTACTTACGGGGTTCTCAGACAGCGTTTTACACAACCGGAGGAACTCTCACTAATTCTGACGGGCTGATGAAAAGCCAGTTTGGAAATTACAATACCGCCACCAAAATCGCAACTTTTGCCCGAAAGGTTGAACTGAATAACCCGGATATGCGCCTGATAAGTGATTCTCTTGTGTATGAAACAACTCCGCAAACAATCTTATTCGTTAGCCCAACAACTATAAAAAACTCTGAAAATCAAGAAATTAAAACAAATAAAGGCAGATATTTCCGCAAAGATAAAAAGCTCTGGCTCTACCAGCGTTCTACGGTAAGTAATGAAGATTATATCCTTACCGGAGATACTTTGTTTTTTGATGATAGCTTAGGAACTGGTTTTGGCCGCTGCAATGTAGTATCTTGGAAAAAAGACTCAAGTGGTTATATCGCAGGAGATAAGTTAGTGTTTAAGAAACAGAATAAACAAGCACTTTATACAGAAAATCCTTGGATGTGGATGCAAATGGAAAGCGACACTATGATGCTCGTTTCAGATACCCTTGAAGTCTGGAATGATTCCCTTAATCACAAAGAATACATTCACGGTTGGCCGCATTGCCAGTTTGTAATGACCGATTTACAAGGAAAATCCGATTCGATTAGCTACATGACTAAGGATTCGTTGCTCCGTTTATACCACAAACCCGTTATCTGGTCTGCCGAAAACCAGCTTACCGGAGATACTATTTCCATCTGGGTGAAAAACAAACAGCCGGATTCCTTATTCGTTTCTGAAAATACGTTCCTTATTTCGCAAGTAGATTCCATTGGTTTTAACCAAATCAAAAGTAGATGGTTGCACGGAAAATTTATCAATAACCAAATTGTTTGGTTGCGGTTCATTGGAAATGCAGAAAGTATTTATTTTTCAAGGGATAAAAATGAGGTTTTGGGCATGAACCAGTCTAAGAGTGCCGGAATTTTTATCACCTTAGTTAATAACAAGCCCAGCCGAATTCAGTTTTACAAAAAGCCTGAAGCAATATTTTATCCTTATTTTGAAGTAATTGACAAGCTAAACCGGTTAGATGGATTTAGTTGGCGGCTTAAAGAACGCCCAACACGCTGGTTTCCATAATTTTATCTTATGAAAAAATCTATTCACAGAAGCATTGAGCTATTTAATGAAGCTCAGAAATACATACCGGGCGGAGTAAACTCTCCGGTACGTGCCTTTGGCAGTGTCGGAGGCACACCTGTTTTTATCCAAAGAGCACAAGGACCGTGGCTCTATGACACAGATGATAACCGGTATTTAGACTTATTGAGTTCTTGGGGGCCGATGATACTTGGGCATCGGCATCCAGCTGTGGAGCAAGCTATTATTGCAGCTACCAGCAAAGGTTTTTCGTATGGAACTCCCACAGAAATGGAGGTAGAAATGGCAAAACTTATTTGTCGCTTAGTACCTTCTATAGAGAAAGTCAGGCTCGTAAACTCCGGCACAGAAGCTACCTTATCCGCGATACGCTTAGCACGCGGCTATACCAACCGTTCTAAAATAATCAAATTTGAAGGCTGCTATCACGGACACGGCGATAGTTTTTTAATAGCTGCCGGAAGCGGCGCACTCACTTTTGGCGTGCCGGATAGCAGCGGAATCACCAAAGGAATAGCAGAAGACACCCTCACAGCTCCCTATAACGACCTAAACTTTGTAGAAACACTGGTAGAAGCTAATAAAAACCAAATTGCGGCGATTATCTTAGAGCCGGTAGTCGGTAACATGGGTTTAGTGCTTCCTGAACAAGGATTTTTATCAGGACTTAGAAAAATCTGCAATGCAGAAAATATACTTCTAATCTTTGACGAAGTAATGACCGGTTTCCGGCTTGCATTAGGAGGGGCGCAAGAACGGTTCGAAATCATTCCAGATTTAACGACATTAGGAAAAATTATCGGTGGAGGCCTGCCCGTAGGTGCTTATGGCGGTAAAGCAGAAATCATGAACTGTGTAGCTCCGGTAGGAACTGTTTATCAAGCCGGAACCTTATCCGGAAATCCCATAGCCGTAGCAGCCGGATACGCAACGCTCTCTGAATTGCTAAACCACCCAGAACACTACCAAACCCTTGAAAAATTAGGAAAATCAACAGAAGAAGGTATCCAAAAAATCCTCCAGAAAAATGGCAGTTTATTGACTTTTAATAGAATAGGTTCTATGTTTACCTTGTTTTTTACACAAAAACCAGTAAGAAATTTAACGGAAGCAAAACTTGCCGATACCAAGCAATATGCCGCTTTCTTTCATCACCTGCTAAACTTTGGCATACACCCTGCAGCAAGCCAGTTTGAAGCAATGTTTTTAAACCTTTCAATGACCAACGCAGAAATAGAATTTTTATTAACCGGAATTGAATCGTTTTTTCAAAATACAAAAAACTGATAAACGATAATTTCGATACAGAAAGAGTTCTGTTTTTAACCCTAAGATTAATTCGTTTTTACAACTGATATTAGATTCGTTTTGTCTATTACAAGATTTCTGATAGTTTAAAGTCAGGAAATAACTTAGGCATACTTTTCTTAAAGTGTTTGGGAGATGTTGTGTGCATTTTTTGATATTTATCTGCAACAGCAGTCTGCCAGTACCAAAAACCACGTGTTTTTAAGAGTGCATGGAGATATTTCCCAAAATCCATCTTTAAGGGATACATTTCTTCGCCACAATAGTGGTAATAAACTTCCGGGTTATCTGAATCATCAAGATATAAAGCGGCGCAAGCTTCATTAACAAAAAAATCTAACGGATGTAATGGCTTAAACTCGTCATCATCATCAAAGTAGATGTTATCTTCCCAATCACTAAATACATCTTGAACGGCAAGTAACTCAATGTTTCCACAAATAGGCTCTTCTTCGTCTTCTTGTGTGTCTTTTAGCTTCCAGCGTAGCGTTAGACCATTAGCTTGCTTGTAGAAATCAAGCATATCGCTCGTGAGTTTGAATTTTTTACTGGCTGATTTTATCTCCTTTTCTGTTGCAGGGGGGTTAATCACAAACTCAGTAATCTCAATCTGTGGATGAACCCTAAGCTCATCCACCATCTGTTTGAATTTTTCTAAATAATTTTTCATTTTTAGTGGGGTATTAAGTTACAATCAGCAGAGAATATTGGGCTACTACGGCTCTTGTTACGCACCATAAGGAATCCAGATGTTTTTTATCTGTGTAGCTTGCCGTAAAAAGTCAGAGCCTTCGCCTTGTGCTTTATCGAACCAGTTACGGTATTTTCCGTAATTTACCCACGTTCTTTTTAAGTTATCGGTAGAAAGTATTTCTACATCCTTGCTGCCGTTTAAGCTGCCAAAATACCAGATTCCGTCAACATCATCGTGCTTAGCTAATTCCGTAGTTAGTTCGTTATGAAAGCCGGTAATAATATTAATTGTTCCTGCAGGAACATCAGAAGTTTCTATGATTTGGTAAAAGTCTGTTGCTAACAGCGGATAACGCTCAGAAGGTACAACTACGATAGTATTTCCCATTGTGATAGCCGGAATAATGGTAGAAATAAAGCCTAAAAAAGAGGATTCTTCGGGACAAATAACAGCTATTACGCCAATACTTTCCGGCATAGCTAAGGTTACATTTCGCATAACAGTATGGTGAACGTGTCCGTCATATTTATCTGCCCAAGCGGCATAAGTATAAATACGTTCGATTGCCGTTTCTACCTCTTGTTTACAACTTGTAAGGGATTGATTGGTTTGCTGATGAATACGGTTTACGAGTTCTTCGGCACGAATAGCGAGGTTTTCTGCCATATAATAAAGCACTTGCGCGCGTGCGTGCCCGGTCATAGTTGGCCACGTTTGGCAAGCGTGTGCCGCCTCTACTGCGTTACGAATGTCTTTTCGGTTACCTCTGGCAACTTCCCCCACATGATTTCCAAAGCTATCGTTGATAACGATGCTATTGCCTCCGTCCGGGCGAGCTTGCTTACCTCCAATAAACAATTTGGGGGTTCTGTCAATTTTGGGAATACTGATTCCATTGCCATTCAAGGAAACTTTTGCCGGAGGCTCGGTTGTAACTGCCGGCGGTGTTTCTGAAAATAGCTTTTCTACCTTCGGTTTGATGTATTCAAATAAACCTTCTTTGCCGCCTTCTCGCCCAAAACCGGATTCCCGATACCCTCCAAATCCTGATGCAGCATCGAATACATTGGTACAATTAATCCATACCGAACCGGCTTTTAGCTGAGGGGCAATATCTAATGCTAAGTTGATGTTTTCTGTCCAGATGCTTGCGGCCAAGCCGTATCGAGTATTGTTGGCTAACTTGACAGCTTCTGGGTGAGAACGAAAACTCATAGCTACCAATACCGGCCCAAAGATTTCTTCTTGGGCTATTGTAGCTGATGGAGATACATTTGTAAATAAAGTTGGCGGATAAAAATAACCTTCTTGTGGGCATGACCACGAAGGTTGCCAAATGCTATTTCCCTCTTTAATACCTTGTTGTACCAAGTCATCAATTGTTTTTACTTGCACAGGAGCTACGATTGCGCCTATGTCAATACATTTATCTAAGGAGTTTCCGACCCGTAGTTTTTCCATACGGTTTTTTATTTTTTGGTATAGTTTTTCGGCGATGCTTTCTTGTGCTAATAACCGTGATCCGGCGCAGCAAACTTGTCCTTGATTAAACCAAATAGCATCCACAATACCTTCTACAACGCTGTCTAAATCAGCGTCTTCAAATACAATGAAAGGAGATTTTCCGCCCAGTTCTAAGGATATTTTTTTTCCTGTTCCGGCGGTTGCGCGTCTGATAATTTTACCGACTTCGGTTGAGCCGGTAAAAGCTATTTTTTTAACATCCGGATGATTGACGATAGCCGCTCCGGTAGCGCCATGCCCGGTAACGATATTTACGACTCCGGGAGGCAGCCCTATTTGTTTACAAATATCGGCAAATAGCAATGCAGTGAGTGATGTAAATTCGGCGGGTTTAAGCACAACTGTATTCCCCATGGCTAATGCCGGAGCTATTTTCCAAGAAAGCATCAGTAACGGAAAATTCCAAGGTATTATTTGGCCAACTACTCCAATTGCCTGATAATTTGATAGTTCTGTATCTTGCAGTTGTGCCCATCCGGCGTGGTGATAAAAGTGGCGTGCAACAAGCGGAATATCTATATCTCGGGATTCCCGAATGGGTTTGCCGTTATCCAGAGATTCTAAGACTGAAAAGAGCCGAGAATGTTTTTGGATTTGTCTGGCGAGGGCATACAGATAGCGGGCGCGTCCGTGCCCGCCTAATTTTTCCCATTCCGGAAAAGCTTTTTTAGCGGCTTGTACTGCTAAATCTACGTCCTGTTCATTTCCTTCGGAAATTTGAGCAAGTACCTCTTTGGAAGACGGGCTAACTGTCTCAAAATATTCCCCTGAAGTAGGTTCTACCCAGTTACCGTTGATAAACAAAGAAAAGCGTCTTTGATGAGAATCTAAAAAGTTGTAAGTATCTTTGGGGCTTTCCGGAGCAGGGCCGTAGCTCATAGTTTTAAAAATTTCCTTTATATTCATGGTTGATTTGATTTTAGAGCCAGAATTTATGCCATTGGGTGTCTATAAAAAGCTGAGTATCTGCCTGTTACAAAATGTTCTAATTGTCTTTCTATATCAGCCAGCAGGCTTGATGCTCCAAAGCGGAAGAGTTCAGGAGTAAGCCATTCGTCTCCGAGTTCTTCTTTTATCAGAGCGAGCCAAGCGAGGGCATCTTTGGCTTTGGCAATTCCGCCTGCGGGTTTGAATCCGACTTTGTAGCCGGTTAGTTCAAAGTAGGTTCTGATAGTCCGAATCATCACTAAACTAACTGGTAATGTGGCGTTTACGCTTTCTTTTCCGGTGCTGGTTTTGATGAAGTCTGCGCCGGCCATCATGCAAACTAATCCGGCTTTGGCTACTTTGGTATAGGTTGGGATTTCTCCGGTGGCTAATATTGCTTTTAGGTGAGCATCTCCGCAGGCTTTGCGGCAGGCCGCTACCTCTTCATACAGTTTTTTCCAGTCAGATTGCAGCACTAATGCGCGACTGATAACGATGTCTATTTCGCGAGCTCCGGCAGCTACCGATTGTTCTATTTCTGTTATCTTTTCAGATAGAGATATTTGCCCTGCGGGAAAACCCGTGGAAACAGCAGCTATCGGAATAGTTGAACCTTGTAATGTCTTTAAAGCATACGGAATTAAATTGTGATATACACAAACAGCAGCTACTTGGATGTTTTCTTCATCCATAGCCAATGCTTTTAAGAGGTCATGGCGAACAGGGTATCGTGCTTTATTGCAAAGCCTTGAAACATTTCCGGGAGTATCGTCTCCGGCTAAAGTAGTTAGGTCTATGCAAGTTATGGCTTTTAACAGCCAAGCTGCCTGCCATTCTTTTTTGATAGATCTGCGCGTTGGTAAGCTGGCTGCCCGCCGTTCTACGGCACTCTTATTTACGTTTAGACCTTCAAAAACCAACGAATCAAAGGGGATGCCGGCATTCCTTACTAACGGCTCTTTTTCAATTAAAGCCGGTTTAATATCTTTTATTTTTGTTTTTGTTTCAGCCATAAAAAAAGTTTATTATAAGTAACCTCAAATATTGATACAAATTTACAACATAATTCAATCTTAGCTGTGTAGCATCCCATTTCAGGATGGCAAAAATTTTTAAGGTACGCTATCAAGTTAATAGCGTACCTTAAAAAGTAGTTTTTTTATGAGAATAATTTTCTTATAAATTACTTTCGATTTGTTGTGTTAAGGTTTCTTCGGCAATGATTCCGGTGTGTTTCCAAACGGCTTTTCCTTTTTTAAATAAGATAAAAACAGGGACTCCCTGAACCTGATATTGCTTGGCAATTTCTTTACTTTTATCTACGTCTATTCTTTGAACGACGGCTTTTCCTTGATATTGTTTTTCGATTTTATCTACTACGGGTGCCATTTTTTTGCATGGAGAGCACCAAAGTGTGTGGAAGTCAATCAATACTGGTTTGTCTGTATTTAAAATTGTGTTAAATTCGGCTAAGGTCATCTGCTTGATATTTTCATCTTTAGCATTGGCAGATTTAGTTACTTGAAAACCTTCTCCTACCCATGCGTTAATTCCGCCGGATAGGTTATAAACTTTTTTGAATCCGTTTTGATTTAAGATTTCGGCTGCTTGAGCACTTCTGCCACCAACTTTGCAGTAAACATAGATTTCTTTTTCTTTATTCATCAAGTTGATTTTTTCTACAAAGTCGCTGTCATAAAAGTTTATGGTGCTGGCATTTGGGATTTGCCCGGCTGCAACTTCTTCGGGAGTTCTTACGTCTAAGGTAATTCCATCACCGGCATCAACCAATGTTTTGAATTCTTTGGCATTTACATTTTTTATGAATCCATCTCTTTGTTGAGCTGTGCCGTTACTGCAACGTACAAAAAATAAAGAGCAAAACAGCAACGAAAAAAAACGTTTAATCATTTATCTAAATAGGTTAATTTGTGTATTTCGGAATCAAAACAGTCTTTTTTTGTGAAAAGTTTCTTTTTAGTTTATAAATATTTAAAAATCAGCCCCTCTTCTTTTCGTTATTGAAAAATCACATAGTTCTAAGCCAAGCGGGAGTTTTACTATCTTTGCCCACCAATCAAGTAAGTTTTGGAAACTTTTTTGTTCTCTTTTTAATTTATTGGAGATAATCTAAGTTTTTTATGGAAACCGAGTTAATCAATAGAGTAGCTAATTCCCAGTTAATTACAATTAATCTGGAAGATTTTCTTTCCAATCTTCCGGTAGTAGTTTTTGATATTAAAGATCAATTGTATATGGGACTTATGTTGAAAGAAGGAGATTTTAGGAGCTTTTTAAAAGCACATGACTGGCAACAGTATGCTGATAAGGCCGTTACGATTACCTGTACTACAGATGCTATTGTTCCTACTTGGGCGTATATGCTTGTAGCAACGTATTTAAGTCCGGTTGCGAAGTTTATTTACTTTGGCACAGAGGCGGATTTAGAGCAACAAATGCTGAAACATAATCTTGACACCTTAGACATTGAGCAATATAGAGATCAAAAAGTGGTAATTAAAGGCTGTTTTAATAAATCAGTTCCGGTTTGGGCGTATGTTGAGCTTACTAAGCGACTTACAGGCGTTGCACAAAAAATCATGTATGGTGAACCCTGTTCTACAGTACCTCTCTATAAGCGTTAAAGGTGATTGCTAAACCGGTAATTAGCTATTTAACGGCTCCATTTATTTACATCATAGGTCATTTAAGGGCTTATTGGCAAGCGGAAAAAAATATTCCATTTGTTTTGGTATGGGGAAGTTTTGTTGCAATATGTGTTGCTATAAACTATTATTTTGATTTTGAGACAAATTACATTGAATCAATTAAGCCGTATTGGTTAGAGGTATTGGCTTATATTCTTATGTATAGCTTTGCATTTTATGGGGGGCTATTTCTATATTCAATATTTTACAAGAAATTTTCTTTTTGGAAAGACGCTCTATTTTGGGTAAAAACACTATTTGCGTTATCTTTTTTTTCGATATATGTCAGTTTCAATACATTTTACAGTTGGATACAGGCAAACTTTCCCTATGAGATACAATATTTTTTGATGAAATGCGCTGCAAACGTAGTTCGTCCGGTAGGTGCAGCCCTCGTTTTATTGATAGTATGGATATTTACAGAGCGTTCTAAGTCTCATTTTTATGGGATGAGTACTAAAAAGATTGACCTTAAACCGTATTTTTGGATTCTATCTATAATGCTTCCGCTCATTGTGATAGCTTCTTTTACATCGGACTTTCAGCAGACGTATCCACGTTATAGGCCGTCTTTGGCAGAAGGGTATTTAGGGTGGCCGTTTTGGAAAACATCCATTATTTTTGAACTTTGCTATGGCGTTGATTTTGTGTTTATTGAGCTGTTTTTCAGGGGCTTTTTGATGATGGCTTTTGCTCGTTGGTTAGGAATAGGGGCTTTAGCGGCAATGGTTCCGATGTATGTGTTTATCCATTTTCAGAAGCCATTAGGCGAAACGATAGGTTCTTTTTTTGGAGGCTGGATATTGGGCGTGATGGCTTACCGTACCGAAAGTATCTGGGGAGGCGTTATAGCGCACTTAGGAGTAGCGTGGCTTATGGAGCTAACTGCCTTAGCGCATTTAGACCTTTAAAAAAAAAGACAACCCAAACGTATTGCGTAGAAAAAATGTTAATTTTGTCCCCAAAAATAGTGCCTATGCGATTTTGGCTTTGCTTAATCGGGTTAATAACTACCAACTTTCTATATCCAATTGACACCCAAGCGGATGTTTCCCTTAAAAAAAATTCATTTCAAGTTTCGGTTCAAATAAACCAAGTAGAAGTTAACTGGACAACCGAAAAGGAAGCCGGCCAAGTGGTGTTTTCCATCGAAAGAAGCCAAGATGGCGGCCTATGGGAAAGACGATATATTATATCTAACAACGGAAACTCCCAAACCGAAAAAATATATACATTCTCCGAACGGCTACATGGCCAATATTCTTACTATCGTTTAGTAGCTGAAGACCCCAAAGGCTCACAAATCCTATCCATAGAGCACATTGATACCGATTGCGCTCATGTTTATGTAGAAACCGAAATAGATAAACGCTACAATATTTTAACCGTAGGTTACATCGTAAATAAAGACAAAGAACTCTTACTTCGTATCTATGACAAAATCGGCCAACAGGTTCATACACAGCTTCTACCCTCAACACTTGCCGGCAAATTTTATACGTTTATAGACACTACGAAATTTAAAAAAGGAAATTATTTATTAGCAGTTACCCAAATAGATAAAGACGTTGTGGTGGGGGAGTCTCGATTTGAACTGTAATGGAACGATATTTGCGCCTTAGTGTATCGTTTTTTTAGATGAATAACTACTTTGCTTTAAGATGGGTTGTAGTATGGTTTTTAGGGCTTGTTTTTTTGCAAACAAACGGACAAACGTTATGGCAAAAATGTGTTGGGGGTACAGCCTATGAAACAGCCTTTTGTTTTGAAAATACCCATGACGGATGCTATTTGGTAGGAGCTACTACCCGTTCCGGCGATGGAGATTTAGCCGGACGAACCAGCCTTGACGCAGCTATCTGGGTGCAAAAAATCAATGCTAAAGGAAATGTAATCTGGAGCCAAATCTTAGGCGGCAAAGGCACCGATGAAATCAGAGCACTTAAAGTTACCCGCGATGGTGGCTCTATTATCGTCGGTTTTTCAGACTCCAAAGATACGTTTGTACCTGAAAATAAGGGAAAACGTGATGCCTACATTATTCGTTTAGATGCTCTTGGAAACACAAAATGGGCAAAAACTTATGGCGGAAGCGGAAATGATATTGCCAATGCAGTTTTGCAATTAGAAGACGGCGGCTTTATCATTGGTGGTGAAACCGGCTCAAGGGACGGAGACGTAAAAGCAAACAAAGGCGGAATAGACTTCTGGATTTTTCGATTGGATAAAAACGGTACCTTAATCTGGGAAACCACCTTTGGAGGCGTTGCCAATGAAAGTGTTTCAGCATTAACCCTCACCAAAGACGGAAATCTATTAGCTGCCGGAGTTACAGATTCCGGCCCTAATGACGGAGACGTTACCTATAACAATGGAAAAACAGATATTTTCTTGGCCAAAATATCACTTACAAACCAATTAATCTGGAAAAGGTTTATCGGAGGGAACAGCAATGAAGAACTTCACGGAGTTGTTACAAAGCCGGATGGCGGCTTCATGTTGGCCGCAACAACGTTTTCAAATGCAGAACCCATTAAATCACCCAAAGGTGGTGGCGACATATGGATTGTTTCTACCGACCCAAATGGCGAAATCGAATGGGAAAAAACCTACGGCGGAAGTGGAGACGAAGGCGCAAATAGCATATCCGCAACCTATGACGGAAACTACCTAATTAGCGGCACAACCCGCTCTAAAAACGGAGACATCACCACCAGCAAAGGACTTTATGACGCATGGCTTTTTAAAATAAAACCAACCGGAGAATTTATCTGGAAACAGACCTTTGGCGGGTCAGAAAACGAATCTTTTTATGCCGGCTATGAAATCCCCAGCGGAGATTATGTGGTTGTGGGTATGACAGAATCTACAAACGGAGACCTAACAAACGTTCAAAAACAAGGCGGCGGAGACGTATGGGTGCTCTGTTATAGAGACCCCATTTCACCCCCGCAAGCCATTTCCTTAACCCCAACATCCTTAATCGGTTATGTAAAAGATAAAAAGACCAAAAAATATATCTATGCCGAAGTTGCTCTCGTAGATAATCGAAAAGGAACAAAACTATCCAGCACCGTTACGGATACTACCTTTGGAATCTATCAAATCATCTTACCGGATACAAATCAGATGAGTATCAGCTTTTTTTCTCCCGGATATATGTTTTATGGAAAAAATGTTTACATCACAGACGAAGAAAGATATGCCGAAATCCGCTTAGATGTTGAACTTGAACCGATTGGAATAGGTGCTAAGTTAGATTTGTATAACATTTTCTTTGATACAGGGAAAGCTGATATTCGTCCGGAATCCAAACCGGAGTTAGATAGAATTTTAAACTTTCTAAATAAAAACCCGAAGTTAAGGGTGCAAATTAACGGCCATACCGATGATACCGGTGCTCCCCAAACCAAAATGCAACTTTCATTAATGCGGGCTAATGCCATTCGTAACTACCTAATAGCTGCCGGAATAACTCCTAACAGACTATCTACCAAAGGATTTGGAATGACAAAACCGATTGCCTCCAATATTGATGAAGTTGGCCGCCAACTTAACCGCCGAGTAGAGTTTGAAGTTACAGCACTATTTTAACCTAAGACTATCTCCTTAACTTAGATATAAATCTATAATCTATTCCTTATCAGTATGTTATATTGATTTTCCTGAATAATAATTGATAAATCAGCCAAAATTCAGTTTAATGGTCATTCCGCAATTTCCGTTTTGATACATCAGACAACCGGTAAATTCCGGCTGAATTTCAAAACTCACGTTAAGTTCATCTAACCAACCCATAAGACGGTATTTAATGCCGCAATCGTATTGGGCGATATTTCCGGTTTTAGTCATACCTTCAAAAGCAAAACATTGGGGAATATGCCAAAAAATGGTATCCGGCTCTTGAAAGCTAAAGTTAAAATTTATAAAATGTGCCTGTGTTAGTTCAAATATATTGATAATAAATACCTTAAATTCTTCTAAGTTTTTGGGATTCTCCATTTTCAGCAGTTTTTTTACCCGTTTTGCTTCCACTCTTGCCATCATTCGGGCAGCTATCTTATTAATGGTGTTCGTAGCTTCCATGCCATACTCTTTTGCCATATAGTTGAGCCACATAGCATCATGGGTCATCCAATTTGAAACCAACAATTCACGTAATTCTTCTTTGGTAATTTCCTGAAAAACAGTCATATAAAATCAATAAACAATAATTAGCGGCTTTAAAATGGGGGGCTTGGAATTTCAAATTTTGCTTGTGCAGTACGTAATAACTGCTCTTCTTTTTTTTGTTTTAAATACATTGTTTGTTTCCAACCTCGGTCGAGTAAAGTGAATAAGCCAATACTAAATTTATCACCATGATAAATTCTTTTTCCAAACTTACGTAATATAGCATCATTTATTTCAATACCTAAGCCGGGAGTATCGGGAATAGTTAGTTTACCGTCTGCTTTTGGGGTTACAATATCGTTTTTGATAAAAGAAGCCCACATTTTGGGTTCCCAAAATCCTTCTAATGGGTATTCAAGTAAGCTCCTTTCTTCGGGGTTTAGGAGGCCAACTAATTGAAGTCCAACGGCGAATCCGATTCCGGTAGTCCATGTATGCGGGGAGAAAGTTATTTTTTCGCCGGCTGCATTTCTGCGTTTTACTTCATCAATAATCCATTTGGTAACGGAAATACCTCCGGCGTAAGTTCCGCCTACCAATATTGCATCCGGCTGAAAGACACGGAGGCATTTTTTTTCAAACAAAACTTTGAACTCCGGCCAAGTAGAGTTCATTTCTCCTCCGGCAATGGGTGTTGTAGTGTTTTGGGTTAATTCTGCTAATCCGGCAAAATTACCTTTGTTTAAGGGTTCTTCGAGCCATTTGATATTGTATTGTTCTAAGCCTTTTGCAAATTGCAAGGCAAAGTCGAGGGTCCATTTGGGGGTTTCATCTACAATATCAACCGGCCATCCTTGATTTGCATCAACCATAATACTCATTTCTGGGCCGGCAGCTTCACGGGCAGCACCCACAAAATCAAGCATCTTATTAAGATCGGTACTTTTTACCCGTAATTTGATGCCACGAAATCCTTTGTCTTGCCTGTCTTTTACGATTTCCCGTATTTTTTGCTGGCTGTGGTCATAGGTAGAACCGGTAGAGGCGTAAGGATAAACGCTGCCTCCGCTACCGCCCAAGACAGCATACAAGGGCTTTTGCTGTACCTTACCGATAATATCCCAGAAGGCAGCTTCAACCCACCCGTTGCGCATACCTATGTAAGAAAATTCCTGAATGCGCTGGTTAATTAGCTTAGTATCAAGTGGGTTTATCCCAAAAAGATAACTGCCCAACATATTTCCTAAGCCAAAACGTTCAGTACCCATTGCGGGCATAGCACTATAGCCACTAATACCGGTATCCGTAGTCAATTTCAGAACATACATACGCATCTCGGATTGGCGAAAGCCCGGAATCCAACTCGGCTCAAAGTATTTAGGCTCAGAAAAAAAACCAATTTTTTGGCCACCCAGTGGAACCTTTACAGAAAAAACGTCTATGTGAGCAACTTGCATAAAATTAAACTTCGCCGAACAAATCTACAAAGATTTTTGGGGTATTAGTTTCCAAAATGTAATTTGAGGATTTTTAAGGATTATTAACAATAGGTTTCTGGATTCTGGTTAAATTTTGGGTACATCAGATTAATGTTTAGATTAGCGCAGTTTAAGGATAACTGTGATTATAGGATTATTTTTTGGGTCATTTAACCCGATTCATACGGGGCATTTGGTAATTGCGCAGGCTATGCTAAATCACGCTGCTATTGACCAAATTTGGTTTGTAGTTTCTCCCCAAAACCCTTTCAAAAAAAAACAATCGCTTCTGGGAGAGCGGGAACGCTTCTATATGGTAGAACTTGCGACCGAAAACCATGATAGAATGAGGCCTTCTAATATTGAATTTCAGCTTCCGCAACCAAGCTATACTATTGATACATTGGCAGTTTTGTCAGATAAATACAAAAGCTATCAATTTGCTTTGATTATGGGTTCTGATAATTTAGAGAATTTTGAGAAGTGGAAAAACTATGAACAAATTTTAGAAAACTATTTGATTTTTGTTTATCCCAGACCGGGCTATGAAGTTACATTGCAGCACCCAAATATTCAAAGTATTCCGGCACCTTTGATGGAAATATCAGCTACTTATATTCGGAATCTTATTAAGCAACAAAAATCTATTCAATTTTTAGTTCCCGAAAAAGTACAGCAATACCTTGCAAACCAACATTATTATGCGGATTAAAAGCCATATTCCCAACTTATTGACTTCCTGTAATTTACTAAGCGGCTGTTTGTCTGTTGTAAGTTCTTTCAATGGAAATCCGGATGTTGCTTTTTATTGGATATTGGCGGGTTTAGCATTTGATTTTGCAGATGGTTTTGTAGCGCGCTTATTATCAGTAAGTTCCTCGATTGGGAAAGAATTAGATTCATTAGCAGATTGTATTACCTTTGGGTTAGCTCCCGCTTGTTTTTTGATACCACCGTTAAAAAGTAGTGTCCTTGTAGCTCATTTTCCGTTTATCATTTATTTTCCGTTTATCATTACTGTATTTTCAGCTATACGATTGGCAAAGTTTAATATAGATACTCGGCAGTCAGATTCTTTCATAGGATTACCAACTCCGGCAAATGCTTTGTTTTGCTTTTCTTTACCGGAGGTTTTTGAAAAAATAGCCCAATATGTAAAAGTTGATTTTGCTTGGGTAATCCCAATCCTTATTTTTCAATCCTATTTGATGAATGCAGAATTACCGTTATTGGCATTAAAATTCAAACATTTTAGCTGGAAAGGAAATGAAACCCGCTACGGCTTGATTTTTATATCAATAGTTTCAATATTATTAGCTGGGAAAATGGCTATTCCGGTTATTATTTTGGCTTACGTACTGTTATCTGCTATTAGTTCGTTGCGAACGGCAAAATAAGCTATTTATAACTATTTGAATTTTTCCTAAAAAACAGTCAATTTTGAAGCGTAATCATCTCGGGTTACAATTGTTTTTATGAAATTTTTGAAAATAGCCGGTTCATGCGTTAATCAAACTCCATTAGATTGGTCAGGAAATACTCGGAGGTTAATTCAGGCTATACAAGAGGCTCGAAATCAAGATGTTGATATTCTTTGTTTGCCGGAGTTAGCAATCTCTGGATATGGATGTGAAGATACTTTTTTTTCCCATTTTCTGATAGAACAAGCGGAGCGTGAGCTTCTTAAAATTGCATCTGTTTGTAATAATATTGTTGTTAGCGTTGGGTTACCAATTGTTCATGAGAACTGCTTGTTTAATGCAGTTTGTTTGATTCAAAATTGCCAGATACTGGGTTTTGTGGCGAAACAAGATTTAGCGGGGGATGGAATCCACTATGAACCCCGTTGGTTTAAACCATGGGATGCTAACATTGTTACCAAACATCAAATTGCCGGAGACAGCTACCCGCTTGGAGACTTAGTGTTTGAGATAGACGGAGTTAGAATTGGTTTTGAAATATGTGAAGATGCGTGGAACGGTGTGCGCCCGGCACAAAAACATTATCTAAACAATGTAGATATTATTTTGAACCCAAGTGCCTCTCACTTTGCATTTGGAAAAACGGCTATTCGGGAAAAATTAGTTACAGAAGCCTCCCGATCTTATTGCTGTACTTATGTTTATAGCAATCTTTTGGGCAATGAATCGGGAAGGGTTATCTATGATGGCGAAATTTTAATTAGCCAAAATGGAAGTTTATTAGCCAGAAACAACCGTTTTTCTTTTCAAGAATTTCAAATATTATCAACTGTCGTAGATGTTATTGGAATCAGAAAATTCCGCAAAAAGTCATTTAACTTTAAACCAAATCTAAATATCTCGTTAATACAGGGAAATGCTCCACTTGAAAGTAAAAAATATCGTTTTGATATAAATAACCAAAAAGATTATTCTGTATCCTTTGAAACTAAGGAAGAGGAATTTTATCGTGCCGAGATATTAGCCCTCTTTGACTATATGCGGAAAAGCTATAGCCGTGGTTATGTGTTGTCTTTATCCGGTGGGGCAGATTCAAGCGTTTGTGCCGTTTTGATAGCTAAAATGATAGAAGAAGCCCGAAAAGAATTAGGAGATGCCGTTTTTTTTGAACGCATCAAATATTGCCGTTTAGCTACTGATAAACCATTGATACAGCAATTATTTTTGTGTGTTTACCAAGCCACCCAAAATAGCAGCGACCAGACACTTCAAAGTGCATACGAATTAGCCTCAGGCTTAGAAGCCGAATTTTACAACTGGAGCATTCAGCCTCAATTAGATAACTACCACAAAATGGTAGAAGATAGTTATGGCAGAAAGCTAAACTGGAAAGATGACGATATTACGCTGCAAAATATACAAGCTCGTGTACGTGCACCCGGTATCTGGATGATGGCAAATTTAAGGTCTGCCTTGTTGTTAGCCACCAGTAATCGTTCCGAAGCCGCAGTAGGGTACGCAACTATGGACGGCGACACCTGCGGCGGATTAGCACCACTCGGCGGAATTGATAAAGCATTTCTTATCCAGTGGCTAAAATGGGCAGAAGAATCACTCAAAATCCCACAGCTACACTACGTAAACTCTCTACAACCTACCGCTGAACTAAGACCCGCCGAAATGACCCAAACAGATGAATCTGACCTGATGCCATACCCAATCCTAAACCTCATTGAGCGTCATGCTATCCGAGATTACAAATCGCCAGCAGAGGTGTTTTATGCCCTACGAGGAATTACAAATGATAATACACTGAAAAACTATATCCGTAAATTCTTCACATTATGGGCAAGAAATCAGTGGAAAAGAGAACGTTATGCACCCTCATTTCATCTTGACGACAAAAATCTTGACCCAAAAACATGGTGTAGATTTCCTATCTTATCATCCTCTTTTGTAGAAGAACTAAACACGTTAGATAACCTGATTTAAAAACGCTTTTATCTATAACACAACCAAAATTATACCTTGAAAATGAAGCCAACTACTGCTTATATTTTAACTTTTATACTGCTTTACTTTTTATCATCTTGCCAGCAAGTTGTTGATAAAAAAGTTATTGACACAATAACCATTGAAGCCGGAGAAATCGGAAAAAGAGTAATTAGTTTTGAAGAAAACTTAACTCGTTTTCAAAGAATAAATGACAGCTTGACAAAGGCTTTACATGACACATTAGGCGAAACCGGTATTCAGGCAATGAAATCTGACTCTATTACAGAAATACAATTTAACCAACTCAATAACAATTTTACCCAAAATATAGATTCATATCGCTCAATTTTAAATACTTACAAATCATATCTACTCACTGTTAATGCTTTTCTGGATAGCGTTAATCAGAATAAAATCAAACCTGAAGAAGTCTTTGTTATTTGGTCTGCCAAAAAGGCACAAAGCGATGAGTTGTTTGCGCAAGGAGAGGGAATGAATAAATCTTTTGTTAATTGGCAAAATCAATACACTATCTTTTTGAATGAAAGTTTACGTTTTAGAAACCCTCCCAAGAAAATCATGTATTACCCCCCCAAACCACCGACAATTAAGTAGCTAATAATGACTAATTTAAGTGTAAATGTAAACAAAATAGCTCTTTTACGGAATAGCAGACATATTAATATACCAAACGTTTTAGCGTTTGCACTCAACGCAATAGACTTTGGGGCAGATGGAATAACGGTTCATCCCAGACCGGATGGCCGCCATATTCGTATATCAGATGTTTGGGATATTTCTAAGAACCTGATTAACAATGAGTTTAATATAGAAGGCTATCCTACATCGGAATTTATTGAATTAGTAACCGAAGTAAAACCTGCCCAAGTAACCCTTGTTCCAGACCCGCCGGATGCCTTTACAAGCTCATTCGGGTGGAATTTGATTCAGCAAAATAAATTTCTACTGCCTATTTTAGAGCATTTTAAACGACACAACATCAGAACATCATTGTTTTTAGACCCGGATTTAACTCAATTAAAACCATTATTTGATTTACCTGCTGATAGAATCGAACTTTATACCGAACCTTATGCCCAACAATTTAGCCAATCTCCTGAAAAGGCAATATTTCCGTATATTGAGTTTTCAGAAAAAGTTCATGCTAACGGTATCGGAATCAATGCCGGACACGACCTGAATTTGCAAAATCTTAAGTTTTTAAAGCAGCAAATACCCTATTTGGCGGAGGTTTCTATTGGCCACGCCCTTGTCGCAGATGCGTTATATTTCGGGATTCAACAAACTATTCAGCGATACAAAGAACAGTTAGTTTGATATTACTCAACTTTTTCAGTGGGAATATCATCTTGAATAGCTATAAAATTATCTTTGTTTGCTGTACCTGTTTCCGGAACCGTTGTAAAATCGTCTTCGCTTATCGTACCTACTTCAATAGCGTCGTCATTAGGTGGGTTAGTAGTGGAAAAATGCTCTTCGGCTGGATTCTCTGCTAAAGTATCATTTCCGGAAAATATTTGATCTAACCATAATAGCGATTCGGGAGAAACAGTATCGGAATTTGCAAGTGAATTATTATCAGCTAAAACCGAATGTGTTTCGTAGGTAATCTCTGTATTTGGGATAGTATTTTGGGTAACTTGATTTTCCTGAGTAGTGGTTACGGGTTTAGAAGCTACTAGCTTTACTACCTTATTTTTAGCTACAGTTTTATAACTAACCACTTGTACTTCTCGGATTTCAGGAAATATTGAAATAGTATTAGGAGCATCCGACTTGATGAAAGAAACCTTTGTTGGAATTTCCGATATAATAGGTATTGTTGATACCGATGAGGAAAAAAAGCTAAACTTCACCAAACCCACAACAAGAAGTAGCAAAAAGGATAAATACAGTGTCTTTTTCATGGCTTTTAATGTTAAATGGTGGATAAATATGTGGTACAATGTTAATATCTTTTTTACGAAAATCCAAATTTTTTGTTTCGTATTAGCATTTCTGTTTTGATAAATACTTATTGCTTTGGGATAAAAAAATAAATAGACAGTATCAATAGACTTTTCTATACAAAATAAACATATTGATAATCAGATAATTAAAAAAAATAATTTTCTCTATATTTTTGTTTCTAATATGAAATACTGGAAAAATTTCTTTTCAACAGAAATCTTTTTAGGTTAGATATAGAATTTTAGGGCTTGTGAAAAACTATTTTCTACAAGGTTTTGAGGATGTTTTTGCCCATAAAAACACCCCTCTATTGAAGATAGATACAGATTAAAGTTCTTATTTTAAGTAAAATACGTTTGTAGTGGGAGGGTAATTAGTTTTTCAGATGTTCGGTTCGGTTTAGGTGAAGAGCCGCAAAACGAAAGTTTCCCTGATGAACTAAGATGTTTACTCCGGTATTTTCATGGCTAAAAAATTGCATTTTATTTAGCCCATAACCCAATAACACCGATAATAGGATTCGTAGGGTTCGCCCATGTGAGCAAATCAAGATATTCTGGCCATAACTATGTGCTGCAAGGATTTGACGAATGGCACCAATAGCTCTTTTGGCTACTTGGTCTGCTGATTCACCGCCGGGTAGGCTTTTATCAAACTGCCCGCTCGACCACGCATCTGTTACACGCAAGAACTTGCGCTGTACTTCCGGTGAGTTCTCTAAGCCTTCTATTTCACCCCAGCTTAGTTCATTCAACCCGGGTAATTTGTTTATAGATACACCTTTTTGCTCAAAAAACTGTATTGTTTCATACGTTCGCTTTAATGCGCTGGCATATCCACAAGCCCAATCAAGATGCTTGTAACGCTCATAAAACAATCTGGCTTGCTCTATGCCGGTTTCATTTAGGGCAGAATCTATACCGCCCCCTTGAACTATATTTAACTGATTGTAAGTCGTTTGCCCATGTCTAAGTAGGTAGAGGACTTGCCCGCTTCCAATTTCTTTCATCCCAATAAATACTGCTACAAAACTATACTGTAAGTTGCTAATCGCGCCCTAATATCACCGGTAAACCATCTTTTCCATTACCCACGATTACAACTTTTGAGTTTTGGGATTTTGCCAACTCTTGGGTAGCCTCAATACCTTTCCAGCGAAGTAGTTTATCAGAAATACCTTCAGAAACTATATTTTGAAAGTCTTTAATTCCCTGTGCTTCAATACGTTTTCTTTCAGCTTCTTTTTTTTCTTTAGAAATTTTAAACTCATATTCCATAGATTCTTGCTCTTGTTTTAGTTTTGACTCTATCGCAACCTTAATTGTTTCCGGTAGTTTGATACTGCGAATCAATAAAGCATCTAATTTGATGTGCTTCTTTTTAATAGCAGCGTCTGTTTGGTGAAAAATTTCCTCTTGAATAACTTCTCTTTTCGTAGAATACAATTCTTCGGGTAAATATTTTCCAATAACTTTTCTGGTAGAAGATCGTATCTCCGGAATTACGATTCTTCGGTGAAAATCTTCGCCGATTTCTTCATGCAAGTACCCGATTTCTTCGGGTATTGGAGAGTAACGATAAGATAAATCTAACAATATAGAAAGACCATTACTGGCCAATACCTCCATTTCCTCACCACTCTCTTGAATGCGGGTGTCATAGACAAAACAAGTGTTCCACGGAGCAAGCGTATGAAGCCCTTGGCCTAAAACCTCTTTTTTATCTAACCCCCCTCCAAACTTATAGAAAATTATGCCTTTTTCTCCTGTCTCAATAGTAACAAACATCTCCGAAAAGAAATATATCACAACAATACAGGCAATTACGATAACACTTAGCCCAAGAACCCCATACTTCATCATAAATACTTCAATAAGAATTTAGGCAAAGTTAATCTTTTATCTAATTAGAAGTTGGATACCAGTAAAAACATAAAAAAACCGGCATACCATTACGTAATAACGCAATCCTATGATTTTTGTGTATTTTTACAAAAATGAATTTTATATGAAGATAGCAAATTGGGCAGGAACACGAACTTACAATCCTGAAAAAACATTTTCTCCCCGCAATGAGGAAGAAGTTTGCCAAATAGTAAAAAACACTGTTAAAGAAGGCCGAAAATTAAAAGTAATCGGTTCTGGATTGTCCTTTTCGGATGCTCCGGCAATAGAGCAAGATGTCTTGATACTGAATAATATGTCAAACATCCTAAAAATCAACAAAGAAGAGCCAAAAATCACGGTTCAAGGAGGTGCTAACATTCGGGAAATAAACCGCCAATTAGCAGAAAACGGATTAGGATTCAAAAATTTTGGCTCTATTGTGATGCAAACAGCTGCCGGATATACCGGCACAGCAACTCACGGAACAGGTATCCGTACCCAAATTTTATCCGCAGATATTACCGAAATGAAATTAGTGGATGGAAGCGGCAACCCCCAAACCCTAAACCGTAACCAAAATCCAGAACTCTTTAACTACGCCCGTGTACATCTGGGCCTACTTGGCATCATTACCGAAATTACATTTGACTGCAAAAAAGCCTTTGACGTAGAAGAAGAACTTAAACTACTTGATTTTGATACAGTTCTGGCTAACTTAAATAAAATTTTACAGGAAAACGAATACTGTAAACTTTGGTGGATGCCGCATACCAATAAAATTCAGGTATATACCTACAACAGCACTACGCGCCCACGTACCCGAACTTCCCTAAAAGACTTTTTAGAAACCAGCGGACTTTCCACAGTTGGCTTTTCGGCTCTTATCTACCTAAGTCGCCTATATCCCAAAATGACGACCGTAATGAATCAGATAATTCAAAGTTCTTACTTTACTCCGCACATCAGAAGAAACCAAAGTGATGCCTTATTTAACATTAGTAAAATGATTCCTACTCACGATGAAATGGAATATGCCATCCCAATCGAAAATGCTGCAAAAGCCATTGACGAAACCCGAAATTTAATACAACGGAATAAGCATTTTGTGAATTTTCCGATGGAAGTTCGGTTTGTTGCCCAAGATGATATTCCGCTAAGCCCTGCATATCAGCGAGATATTTGCTACATCGGAGCCTATACAAGTATCCCTAAATTGGCAGAAGCATACTTTCGTGATTTTGAAAATATGGTTAAACCCTACCAAGGAAGACCACATTGGGGGAAAAATTTTTATTTAACATCAGAAGAATTCCAAAAAATATACCCTAAATTTCATGAATTTAGTGCTATGAGAAAAAATATAGACCCCAATAACATCTTTAGTAATAGGTTTTCCAAAAGAGTTTTTGGATATTAACATTGTCAGTAAACTTATGTAGTTACAATTTTTTAAATAAAAAATACTTACTTAATACACTTAAATATTATTTCTCAAACATTTTATTTTTCTAAAAAGTTTAGATCTATTTCGTAATAGAATTATTTTGAGAACGTTAAAAATATTGTTAAGGGTTGAACAAATCAAAATTTAATATTAGATTTGCAGTTTTTAAACCGTACATAGTATGTGGAAGAGATTTATGAGGGCACTGAAAGCATTGTTTGGTGGTGCAGTAGCAGCTATTGAAGATCCAAAATTAATATTGGAGCAAAACATTCGTGAACTAAACGACCAAGTTCCTAAGATGAACGAAAGTATTGCTACTGTTAAAGCAAGTGTTTCATTATTAGAAAAGGAAAACAACAAATATACTGCTGAGTATAACGATTTGGTTAGCAAGATGAAAGCCGCCATTTCTGCAGGCCGTGATGATATTGCTGCCGGTTATGCTGCCCGCTTAGAACAAGTAAAGACTACCCGTGCCAGCACAGAATCTCAGCTTGTCGTAGCCAAAAAAGCTTACGAAAAAGCCTTAGAGGTCAAAAAAGCCTTTATGAAAGAAAAAGATCGAAAAATCGCCGAAGCCAAAGAAGCATTACGAGCACACGAAAGAGCAAAATGGCAAGCTAAAATTGCCGATACAATGCAATCTTTTGAAGTTGCCGGCGTAGATCAAACCCATGATGAAATGCTAAACCGCGTAAACGAGCAAACAGCTAAAAATGAAGCCCGTATGGAAATGGCACTAGATTCTATTGACACCTCAGGTATGAAACTTGATGAAGAAGCCGAAAAACTACGCGCCGCAGAACTCGTAAAACAATTCAAATTAGAAATGAACTTAGGGTCTAACGAAATATCTACAGCCCCCAATACAAACACTTCCAACCAAGAAAAACACTCTGAAAACAATTCTCTCAATATCTAATTCCTGAAAATAGTATGGAAGAGAGGAAGTCCAGCGAAGAACAGCGGGAAGAAATGAAAAAACAATTCCTTGAAGACCTAAAAGCAAAAAAACAAATTATAGAAAAAGTTAAAGACCAGTCTATTTTAAAAAAAATCGAACGTGAAGTAGAAAAATTAATGGGACTTGGTTCTGAAGATGATACCCAAACGTGGATAGACACTTTAAACGCAAAATCAGGCAAAATAGAAGCAGCGTTTGATGACCAGATTCTTCCGCAAAAGGATACTCTATCAACCGAAACTCCTATTGATAAATTAAATGAAGAAAACCCAGACACTATCGTGAACTCCAAAACACTGGGAGATCACGAACAAATTATAAACCAACCCAAAGAAACCGGTTCTCTCAAAGACACACCGGCTCAAAATGACAAAACACTTTTTTAATACCAAAGCATGAGTTTAGAAAAACTAACAGAAACCATTCGTGGCAAGGCCGGAGCAAATTCCGGTATTAATGCAGCTATACTATTTGTTATTGACGGAGACAAATACGTTCATATTGACGGAAAAAACGTTCCAAATGCAGTTACCAACGAAAATAAACCTGCGGACTGCACCATCAGAATATCTATGTCAGATATAATGAACATCGTAGAAGGAAAAAGCAGTGCTATGACCGCTTTTATGATGGGAAAAATTAAAGTCGAAGGCAATATGGGCATAGCGATGAACCTCGGAAAACTTCTCTAATTCTTTTACAAATAAGAAACAATTAGCTAATTAGCACACTTTCATCAGAAGGATTTACTTTCTGATGAAAGTGTGCTTTCTTTGTAAATAAGCTAAAAAATAAAAATTTACTATAAAATTCTAAATGCTTTCTCCATATTTTTATGGAATTAACAATAACGAAAACATTTAACTTTGAAGCAGCACACTTTTTGCCGAATTTTCCAGATGGGCATAAGTGTAGAAGACTTCATGGACACAGTTTTAAGGTAAAAGTAAGCATTACCGGCATACCAGACCCCGTAACCGGTGTAATTATGGATTTCGGAGAAATCAAAAGTCAAGTTAAACCATTGATAGAAAAACTTGATCATCAAAGCCTTAACGACTTAGGAGCACAATGGAACGATTCATTACTCATTAATCCAACGTCTGAAAATTTATCAATTTGGTTTTTTCAGCAACTTATTAAAGTTTTACCTAACTTAAAATCAATAACTATTCATGAAACCTGCACAAGCCAATGCACTGTTTCTCAATAGTTTTTAAAAAAATTAGCGATGGAAGTAGAAATTATTGCGATAGGAGACGAATTACTGGCTGGCCAAACGGTGGATACTAATTCAGTGTGGTTAGCGCAGCAGTTAGCTACAATAGGAATAGATATAGCCCGGAAGCAATGTATCCGAGATACAGAAAAAGCTATTCAATCAACATTTGAAAGTCTATTGCCAATACGGGATATTATTTTTTTTATAGGTGGCTTAGGCCCAACCAGAGATGATATTACCAAGAAAACGATAGCACGTTGTGTGGGTGTTCCCTTAGTTAGGCATCAGCCGACATACGACTTCCTAATAGACCTTTTTTTAGCTAAAAAGATTGCTATGAATCCCTTAAATGAGCAGCAAGCAGATATTCCGGAAGGTTGTATTGTACTGCCGAATCCGGTTGGTACAGCTCCCGGGCTTTTACTGAAATATCATGGGAAGTTGATTTTTTTGCTGCCGGGAGTCCCTTTTGAGTTACAAGCAATTGTTGAAAAATCTGTAATATCCTTGTTATCAGAATGTTTTGTTTCTGAATCATTATTACATCGTCATTTTCGTATTGTAGGAATCCCGGAGTCTAAGTTAGCTCAAATGCTGGCATCTGTTGAGGATATTTTGCCGCCACAAATTACCTTAGCATATTTACCTCATTTGAGTTTGGTGCGGTTACGGCTTACTTTGCGCTGCCAATCGAACGAAATATCTCTATTTTTGCCAAAAATAGAGACTGCAATTTCTCAAATTATCCAAATTACCGGTAAAAATTTTGCCGGAGAAGGAGCAGAAACGTTAGAAGAATATGTTTTAAACTGTTTAGCCCGCCGAAAATGGACATTAGCAACTGCCGAAAGCTGTACTGGCGGTGGAATAGCGGCACGCTTAACCCAAGTTGCTGGAGCTTCCCATAGTTTTATGGGCGGTATTGTAGCGTATTCAAATCAAATAAAAGAAAATCTACTACATGTTCCTGCTGAAACATTGTCTTTATATGGTGCTGTTTCTGAGGAAGTTGTGTATGCAATGGCATCCGGAGCTTGTCAGCAGTTATCAACAGATTGTGCCATTGCAGTATCTGGGATAGCTGGCCCCGCGGGGGGACGCCCAGATAAGCCGGTTGGTACTATTTGGATAGCCTTCAAAACACCCGAAAAAACAGTTGCTAAAAAATTTACATTCGGGCAAAATAGAGCTACAAATATTGAACTCACGATACTTACTGCCTTAGATATGATTCGCCGCTATGTTGAGTAAATGCTACTCATAAGCGGCATTATAGTCTTTCTCTAATTCCCTTTGTATCAATACACTTTCAAAACGGACTTCGGTATTCTGGGTTAATAAATTTTGGTCATAAACTAAATACACCAATTTTCCTTTCCAATAATATCTTGGTGCGCGGCCAGCTTGTTCGCCCTCTCCGTAATAATCTTTTAGAATTGCCAAAAAACGCTGAGACATTTCGTCCCCTTCAATTTTAATTCGGATAGAATGCAGTTGATTTTTGTAAAAAATATAATGTACGCTATAGAATTTTACCTGCAAAAAAGACAGAGAATCGTTTGGATTAATGTATTCATGTTTCCAAAGAGCTTTACGGCTATGTTTTAGTGTTGGGAAATCACGAATATCTTTTCCAAAAGTTAATCCAAAAAATCCATTATCACTATCTAACATATCAATTAATTGAGCCTTACTATGACAATAAACAGCTAATAAAAAAGCAGATAGGATGATTTTATGAAAAAATAATGGACGGATTAATGAGAGCATAATTTTCTCCGTGAGTTACTACATTACGTTGAAAATAGCGAAAAGGTTACAGGCTTCGGTCTCGCCCGAACTTCATTTTTTGATAATCCCACATCCAAAATACGGTAAATTGTAAGCCCTGCAGAATGTCTTTTCCGCGCTTTTTCCCAAGTTTACCGACATTGTCTAAGTAATCAGTGGTAGTGTTAAAACGATAATAATCTAAGGCAATAGCTACAAAACTATTTAGTTTTAACTCAACTCCTGCATTAAGTGGAAAGAATAAAACGGTAGTTGAGTAGGTTTCGCCAGGTTCTCGAGTTTGTTGATTGGATGCTAAGTTATTGCCTTCTATATCTTTAGGGTTAAATCCGAGTATACCTATTCCTGCTGCGATGTGTGGGCGCACTCTTCCAGTTTTGTAAAATCTATATTTAACCAAAACATTGCCCCAAAAAAAAGGTGTTTCTACATAATTATTGGATTTTTGCCCATTTTGAAAAAGACTTCTGTCTTGGGCTATAATTTTAGAAAAACCAATATTGAGTTGGGGAGAAAGTCTCCGAACGGAGTTAAACTGCAAAGAAAGATTGCCTCCGGGATAAAACCGATGCCAATATTCTTCGTTTGCGTTTAAGTCTCCATTATAGGTTATTCCTAAAAAACCTAATCCAAACTTTAAGGCAGGTTTAGGAAGAATCGGTTTATCCTCATTATCAGAAACTTCCTGAGCCATTACAGTAAAGGAATACTGCCATAGAAACCAGATAATACAAAACTTAAACCAAACCTTATAATGCATCTAATGACAAATATAATAACTATTCACCAAACAAAATACCACGGATTTTTTGTTATGTAAAAATTTTGATAATAGTTTAGTTTTGGGTTGAAAATAAATGAACAAGGGGATTTTTCCCCTTGTTCATTTAAGAATAAATTCCGTTTAAAATTGAATTCGTTAATTTATTTTGATACGATAAATTCACCGGCAATTCCGCCACCTTCTTGGGTCATGATAACATAGGTGTAAACACCTGGGTTAAGTCCTGAAACAGAAATTTTTTGGATTGATTCGCCTGCTGGTAAGCTCCCAAAAGAAGTATTTAACACTTTTCGGCCATTCAAATCAAATATATGAATGGAGGTTTCAGAAGCTATTTTTTGGTTAAAATGCAGGTTTAAGGTTTCAGAAACGGGGTTTGGATATACTGGATATAATTTAAAAGTTTTATTTTCAAGATAAGCATCACTTGAAGTAGTGCTTTGAACATCTATTAAAGGAAATACACCCAGCACAAAGAGTAATCCGGTGTTTTCGCTGTATTCATCATGCCATGAGTTGTCGTCCCATTTGGTAGCACAAACGCCATAGTTTAAAGAATCATAACGAGCTGGTGAACGTTTAACCCACAAAGCAAGTGTGTCGTTTAGTGTGGTTGGGGTGTATGAAGGAACTGCCCAACTGATGTAGAAAGAATCTGGAAGTGGTACTTGTGGGTTGAAATCCACAGTGTTCATAACATCGCTCAAACTTCCGCCCGGTAGAAGTTCCCAAGCCATATCGGCAACTGCGGAACGCTTAGTAGCTAAAGTATTTCCGGGAAGTTTTGAGGCATTCACGTCATAAACGACATAAGAAACTGAATCCGAGGCATTTACTAATGTACCTAAATTAAAGGAAATAGCTCTCTTAATGGTTGCAGCCATACCGGAAATCTTGTAACGCTCTGCCCAAGCTTGGTCTCCGTATGAGTTTGTTCCCGTTACAAAGCCCCAACTTGGGGAGTTAAATGTGTAAAGAGTATAATTCAAACTATCCGGGCTATGCTCCAAAACAGAGTCAGTTTGGGTTTTATGAGTAGAAACCGGAAAATGTGCTGACCGCGACTCATGAAAATTTCCTTTCTTAGATTGTGCAAAAGAAACAGCCACTAAACTAATGGCAAAACAGAATAAAAATAATTTACGCATACTTTAAATCAAATCACTTTGCAAATATAAAAAAAATTGAACTGAAATTATTAGAATCAAAAAATAAAAACTGATTTATATTTGAAAATAAACTATTTAAAGTATCAATCAATCCTGTTTCTAATTCAAGTGGTTAGCTAATAAGTTAAATCCATTCTAAGGTGCTCTATATCTGTAACTTAGGTTGCTATGGGTAAAATAGCGGTAATTCACTAAACAATCCGTTTTTTTTACGTAATTCGCAGGATTAAAAGAAATATCAACTATAATATGATACGTTTGATTATCAGTAGTTTATTTTTATTTACTGTAACTATTGGAGTTGCGCAGGGGAATAAAAAGACTGCTAAAAAATTATCTTCAAAGCAAGAGCGAATTATCGAAATTACGACAAAATTTGGTGTCATTTCCTTAATTTGCTTTGATGCGACTCCGAAACATAAAGAAAACTTTATCAAATTAGCTGAAGATGGCTTTTATAACGGCACAACCTTTCATCGGGTTATTGATAACTTTATGATTCAGGGGGGGGATCCAAATTCCAAAGATGATAATAAGTATAATGACGGTCAAGGAGGCCCCGGCTACACCATAGAGGCAGAAATACGGGATACGATTAAACACATACGTGGAGCCTTAGCCGGTGCACGAATGGGAGATGACGTAAACCCAAAGCGAGAATCCAGCGGTTCCCAGTTTTATATCGTCCAAAATCCAAACGGAACGCCACACCTAAATGGTGCTTATACCGTTTTTGGAAAAGTTATTAAAGGTATGGAGGTCGTTGATGCTATCGCCAAAGTGAAAAAAAATCGCACAGACCGCCCAGATGAAGATATAACAATGACTATGAAGGTTATCACCTTACCCAAAAAGAAAATAAACAAACTATACGGCACAAACCTGCCTATTAAATGATCCGAATAACCAAAAACCTGTCCGAAAAACTAACCGAAATTTTAACCCAAAACGGACTATCCATAAGATACGAAAAAGGTACCTTTAAGGGTGGATATTGTATCTTAGATGAGCAAAAAATCATCGTTATCAATAAATTTTATCCAATTGAAAGCAGGATAAATATTCTTATTGAGGTTTTGAGGCAAATAGATATTGACCCAAGCACCCTAAATCCAGAGCAAGAAAAACTATTACATCAAATAAAACAGTTAGAGTTAAAACTTTGAAAGTAATATTATTAGGCACAGGTACTTCCGGCGGAGTTCCCATGATTACCTGTGATTGTCCGGTTTGTATGTCTGATGATTTACGGGATAAGAGGCTTCGTTCTTCCGTTTTGTTAGAAATAAACGGAAATTACATAGTGATAGATACCGGACCGGATTTTCGCCAACAAATGCTGCGAATAGGTGCAAAACAATTAGATGCCGTAGTGCTCACGCATCTACATAAAGACCACATCGCCGGATTAGACGACATTAGACCATTTAACTATAAGCAGCAATCTAATATTCCTGTTTTTTCAGATACAATAACAGCTAACCAACTCAAACAGGAATTTCCCTACATTTTCAATGGTTATCCGTATCCCGGAATACCACAGGTTTCATTACAAATAATTGATGAACAGCCATTTGAATTATTCGGAACTATATGGCAACCTATCCCTATATTTCATCATAAACTTCCAATAAAAGGTTTTAGGATAGAAAACTTTGCCTATATTACAGATGCCAGCTTAATTCCTGAATCATCAATAGAAAAGTTACAGAATTTAGATGTCTTGATACTTAATGCTTTACGAAAAGAACCACATATTTCTCATTTCAACTTAGAGCAGGCTTTGGAGTTAGTTTCTATTTTAAAACCGAAAAAAACATGGTTTACGCATATCAGCCATTTGATGGGAACTTATGCCGAAGTTAGCCAAGAACTACCCCCAAATGTAGCTCTTGGCCATGATGGATTAGTAATAGAAATTTAACGGATTATTTTTTATATTTAAGAAACATAAATGAACCAACAAAATACTAAAATTTTTATTGTAGGAAATGGCCGTAGCGGCACTACCATGTTAGGTTTTGTGATGGGAAGACATTCACAGATTTTTTCTTTTGATGAACTTCATTTCTTTGAACGACTTTGGATTCCAAAGCCGAATGAAACCTGTGAACGGTCTTGGGCGATTCAGGTGGTTCAAAAATTATTACGAATTCAACGCGAAGATTTGTTCTCCGAAAGCCCGTTATCAAAATTTGAAGTAGAAGCCACCCAGATTATTTCTAAATTATCAAATGAAGAATTACGCCCAGAAAGAGTATTTGAATGTTTTTTGGAATATGAGACAAACCGGAGAGGAAAAATAATTCCTTGCGAGCAAACCCCACTAAATATATTTTATGCAGAAGAAATCCTGTCTTTATACCCAGAAGCTATGCTCATTCAGATGGTACGAGACCCCAGAGATATTTTGCTATCACAAAAAAACAAGTGGAAAAGAGCCTCATTAGGCGGAAATGGCGAGGGACGCGCCATCCCATTTTTTGAAACCTTACGAGCATGGGCAAACTATCATCCAATAGCTATTGCACAACTTTGGAAAAATGCAATTACCGCTGGCTACAAACTAAAAGATAACCCAAGAGTAAAAACAGTTCGTTTTGAGGATATTACAAATAACCCCGAGGAAGTTGTAAGAGATTTATGCAATTGGTTAAAAATAGACTTTCAGCAAGATATGCTGAATATCTCTAAGGTTGGATCATCAACCAGCTCTGATAGCACCCAAAAAGTAGGCATCACCAAAAATGTTGGAAACTGGAAAAAAGGCGGAATTACAGATACTGAAATCAAAATCTGTGATAATATTACAAGAGCACAAAGAGCTTTGTATCAATATCCTGATGCTAACGTTAAGGTTAATAGTATTCTCCTGTTTTTTTATTATTGCTCATTTCCGTTTCGATTTGGGCTTGCCTTTATTCTAAACCTAAATAGAATGTCAAGTATCTTAACGTCCGTAAGGCGGCGTTTTCTGGGAAAATACTGATAAAAATAGAATGATAAATAAGCTATTTCTGTATCTAAACTGAAATAATTAGTTATTCATGAAAACATTTGATTGTGTTATTTGAGAGGAGACAAGCGTATTATCGTTGAAGTAAAGATAATACTTACCTACTCCCAACTTTAATAGAAAAAACCACATCTCGCGGGCATTGTGTTTTTGTAACTTCGCAGCCAATTATATTATGAGTACAGAAAACCTTGTGTCCAAAACATACCAACCTCAAGAGGTTGAAAATAAATGGTATCTATATTGGTTAGAACAAAAGTTTTTTAAGTCTATTCCGGATAGCCGGAAGCCTTATACGATTGTAATTCCGCCTCCAAACGTAACCGGTGTGCTGCACATGGGGCATATGCTCAATAATACCATTCAAGATGTATTGATTCGCAGAAAGCGGATGGAAGGCTTCAATGCCTGCTGGGTACCCGGCACAGACCACGCCTCAATTGCTACCGAAGCCAAAGTCGTAAATCTATTACGAGAAAAAGGAATCCATAAAAATGAGATTACTCGAGAAGGATTTTTAAAACACGCTTGGGAATGGAAAGAAAAATACGGAGGCATAATTTTAAAACAACTCCGTTATTTAGGCTGTAGCTGCGACTGGGATAGAACCCGCTTTACCATGGAACCTAAATTATCAGATGCCGTTACTGATGTTTTTATTGATTTATATAAAAAAGGATTGATATACAGAGGGTTGCGTATGATAAATTGGGATCCGCAGGGACTTACTGCACTTTCAAATGAAGAGGTAATCTACAGAGAAGTGCAGGGAAAACTCTACTTTGTCCGGTATGCTTTGGAAGATTCTCAAGGAAAATACATCACCGTGGCCACTACTCGTCCAGAAACAATTTTAGGAGACGTAGCAATAGCCGTTCATCCGCAAGATGAACGTTATCAGCATCTTGCGGGAAAATATGCCTTTGTCCCGCTCATTAACCGAAGAATTCCCATTATCCAAGATACTTACATTGACCCTGAATTTGGTACCGGATGTTTGAAAGTTACCCCTGCCCACGATATTAATGACTATGAAATTGGCCTAAAACATCAATTAAAAGTAATTGATATACTGAATCCAGATGGAACCCTTAATGAATCAGCCCAACTTTTTGTTGGAAAAGACCGTTTTGAGGCTCGCGAACTTATCGTAGATAGTTTACAAGAGCATAATCTGCTGGAAAAAATTCAAGAAATTGAACATTCAGTTGGTTTTTCAGAGCGAACCAATGCCGTTGTGGAGCCACGTTTAAGTTTACAATGGTTTTTGAAAATGCAAAATTTGGCTACACCGGCTTTGCAAGTAGCTTTACAAGAAACAGTTAAGTTTATCCCTGAAAAATTTATAAATACCTATCAGCACTGGATGGAAAATGTCAAAGACTGGTGCATTTCGCGGCAACTTTGGTGGGGGCACCGGATTCCCGTTTTCTATTTACCGGATAATAGCTATATCGTAGCTAAAACGCCCAAAGAGGCATTAACGCAAGCTAATATCCAACGACAAAAAGAACATTTGCCGGAATATACAGAGCAGGATATTACCCAAGATCCAGATGTTTTAGACACATGGTTTTCTTCATGGCTCTGGCCAATTTCGGTATTCGATGGCTTTGAAAACCCACAAAATCCTGACTTCCAATATTATTATCCAACTCAAGATTTGGTTACTGCGCCGGAGATACTGTTTTTTTGGGTTGCACGAATGATTATGGCCGGAATAGAATACACACACAAACCACCCTTTGAAAATGTATATCTCACCGGAATAGTGCGAGACAAAATCGGCCGGAAAATGAGCAAACAATTGGGGAATTCTCCAGACCCCTTAGAGTTGATTACCCAATATAGCGCTGATGGCGTTAGAGTTGGGATGCTACTTTGCTCTCCAGCAGGAAACGACTTGCTTTTTGATGAAAGCCTATGTGAGCAAGGAAGAAACTTTGCTAATAAACTCTGGAATGCTTATCGGCTCATTGCCTCTTGGAATCCACAAGATAACGCACTTCAGTTACTTCACGAATCCATTGCTATTCAATGGATTCAACAAAAAATAGCGTATGCAGCCGATGAACTTTCGCAACAATTTGGTAAGTTTAGGATTTCGGATGCCCTGATGACACTCTATCGTTTAATCTGGAATGACTTCTGTGCGTGGTTTTTGGAGTTCGTAAAACCTGCCTTTGGGCAGCCAATTCACCCCAAAACGCATCAAGCTGTTTTAGAAGCATTTGATGCCATTTTGAGATTATTGCATCCATTTATGCCTTTCATAACCGAAGAAATTTGGCAAGAAATAAAGCCTCGCCAAAAAGGCCAAAGTATCATGATAAGCAGCGTACCGCAACCTATTCTTCACGATGACCACGAAAGACTTTTTGCCGCTATAAATCTCACCCAAGAACTTATATCAGCAATTCGGCAATTTAGAGTAACCCATAATTTGGCACAAAAGCAGGTTTTGCCGGTTTTAATCAAAACAAGCCAGTCAGAAATATTTGCACAATACGGAAGTCTTGCCCAAAAATTGGCTCACATTGAGTCTATTAAATTGATAGAAAACTCATTAGAAAATATTCGACCAATTATTTTGCAAGCAAATGAAGTTTTTATCCCTATCCAAAATACAACCGAAAACGAACAGGCTGCTAAAGAAAAAAATGATGCAGAAATAAAACATTTAGAAAACTTCTTACAAAGTATTGAAAGCAAGCTATCTAATGAAAAGTTTTTAGCAAATGCCAAACCGGAAGTCATTGAGCGTGAAATACAGAAAAAGCAAGATACCCTTGAAAAATTAGCGGTACTACGTAAGTCAATTAGTTGAGCGACATTACGCCTGCAGCGTAGTTTTGTCCTTCGTATTTTGCTGCGCAAAGACTCCCTTTAAAACGAATGTCGCTCAACAAAACGCTGGACAAAATTAGATTTTTAACTTTAGATATAATAGCATTAGGACTATTATCATTTACCGTAAGTGACAAAAATTTTAAATAGTTGATATTTAGGTTGTTATATTTTGAGATAAGTATTCTTGATAAGTACTCGAGTCCATATCGAAAGACTGATATAGCTTTATGGCCATGTTTTTTGATTTTTATAGGTTTGATTTTTGGGGCTATAAAACCGGAAACTTTATAGCCCCAAACAAAAGCAACCATAACCAACAGAATCAGTTTTTCTAATCTCTCCAAGCGGGTAACGTAGGTATCTTCTAAATTAAAATCACTTGATTTCAGACCGCGAAAAAGGGTTTCAACCTGCTATCTTTGCTTGTATTTCTCCATAAATTCTTCGGGTTTATAGAACGAAGCTATAATGCAATACTCTAATTTTCCGCCATTTATGGCTTTTATCCCCAATAAATAACAAGATTCTCTTTGTATTTTCAGGATTCTATGGCAATGCCTTACTTCTCCCAACTTCCAATTTGTTCAATCTAACCCCAAGGCGACTGCTTTTTGAGGTTAGAGTTTGGAAATGAGTTAAGAAATCCATTATATTGGTAATTCTGCCTTGGCGATGAATCGTTGAATACGCCTGTAATTACTTGAAGAGGCAATCTTAGGAGAAAAATCCGGCGGAGAGTTTAGCAAAATTAACAGTCCGAACTTTACATAGCGAGCTGATAAACAAGTAGAGCGTGTTGCACAACCTCTAAATTTTTAAAAACCCCAAATTTTCTCCCGTTCAAAATAAATTTTGATTTTTTGGGGAGTTTATGGGGAGTTTTTTTTACAATTTATACGATAATGATATTTTAATTAGACCAAAATGTATCTATATTCATATATTTGAATGTGCATATAGACATTACCATTTGAGGGCTTAGGTTCTTTATTGCTTGGTCAAAGAATGTGCTGATTTGTTCTAAATTTTCGAAATGTTTATTGGTAAACTTTCTTTTGATATGTTGCCATATCTTTTCAGCAGGGTTTAACTCTGGGCTGTAAGGAGGTAGAAATAATAGGAAGATATTTTTTGGAATGATTAGTTGAGCCTGTTGCACGACAAAAAGAATAAAAATATTTAACTATTTGATTTTGAATTAATTAACTAATTTATTATTTTTGTGGTGTGATAAAGCACGCCCAAATACAGATGAGTTTTAGCCAGCCCTACGTTTCTAAACGCAGTTCTAAAAACGCGTTTCTAAAGCAAATAAATGAGGTAATTGATTGGGAATCAATCGTAAAAATACTTCAAAAACACTACCCAAAAGGGCTTAGACCGGACGGCAGACCCGCCTACAACCCCATTATTCTTTTCAAAATGCTACTGCTCGGCGTTTGGTATAAAAGCCTGAGCGACAGAGACATAGAAGACAGGACCAACACCGATTTAAGCTGGATGACCTTCGTTGGGCTGAGTCTTGAAGACGAAGTACCCGACCACAGCACCCTGTGCCGCTTCCGCAACGAACTGGCAGGAAGCAATGCCTACGACTTGCTGTTGCAAGAACTTAACCAACAGCTTGATAAACATGCTATTACGGTAAAATCCGGCTGCATAATAGATGCCTCCATTACCGACAGCCCCCGCAAACCCACCGGAAAACCCACCTACGAAATTGCCGAAGACAGAAAAGAAAACGAACAAACGGAAGAAGCTATACAAACACAAACGGCTGAATTAAAGCTTGTTAAAGTAAATCAACCTGGCGTGGACGACGAAGCCCGCTGGCTCAAAAAAGGCAAAGAAACCCGCTTTGGCTACAAAAAACACGTTATTACCGACGGCAACGGATTGGTCCTTGCCCTGGAGACCACACCCGCCAACGTCCATGACCATAACCACTTTAACACATTGATAACCAAGGCACAAGTTCCCCCAAAAGTCGCCATCTATGCCGACAAAGCCTACAAATCCAAAGCCCATACCACCTACCTCAAAGCGAAGGGACTTAAAGATAGAGTGTGTTATAAAGCAGTGAAAAACAAACCCTTAACAAAATTACAACTCAAATTCAACCAACTCTGCGGCAAACACCGCTACAAAATAGAGCGCACCTTTGCCGGCACCAAAAGCTGGTTCGGCGGCGGCACCGCCCGCTATGTGGGCATCGCCAAAACCCACGCCCAGCACGCCCTGGAAGCAATTGCATACAACCTGTATAGGTTACCTAAGCTATTAGTAAACAATATGTTAACACCAAAAACGGCACCACCTCAAATGCAGCTATTTTAAGCCTGTAGGCCCAAAATACGCCCAATTGGTAAAAATGAGGCGAAAAAGGGGCAAAAACATAAAAAATGAAACCCCACACCCACAAAAAAAGACGTAAAATGTAAAAAAACTCCCTATAAACTCCCCAAAAAATCAAAATTTATTTTGAACGGGAGAAAATTTGGGCTTTTTTAAAATTTAGAGGTTATGCAACACGCTCATAATGCAAATGACATAATGATTTATATTAAAGACCAAAAATAAAATAAAAAACCCAATATGCAAAATATTGGTCTTGTTTATTTTTCACTATCGTATAAACTAAAAACGATTGATTATCTTCAAAAATATAAAGGCATTACGCTTCACGTCAATGATATTTATCGCTACTTGGATAAGATGCATAGCAAGCAGATGAAGCAAATACAGCAAATCAATTTTGATCATACCATAAACCTATTAGGGGGAAAAATAACAGTAGCATTTTATGATGTAACCACGCTTTACTTTGAAGCAGCAGATGAGGATGATTTTCGTAAAACAGGATTTAGTAAAGATGGTAAACACAACCAGCCACAAATAGTGTTGGGGTTATTAGTGAGCGAAAATGGCTATCCATTAGATTATGAAATCTTTGAAGGTAATAAATTTGAAGGGCATACCATGCTTCCTGTTATTGAAGCCTTTAAAGAGAAATATAAAATGCAGCAGATGATTGTGGTTGCAGATTCCGGCTTGATGTCCAATAAGAATATTACAGCTTTATTAAACCACAGCTATGATTTTATTATAGGAGCAAGAATCAAAAATGAATCAGAAGAGATGCAAAAACAATTGCTGTCTTTTCAATTGGCAGATGATCAAAGCATAGAAATCAAGAAAGACGAAGCACTCAGAATTGTTCTTCATTATTCAGAAAATCGTGCTCACAAGGATGCTTATAACCGGAAAAAAGGAATGGAGCGGCTTAGAAAACTTTTAAGTAGTGGTAAGCTCACAAAAAAGCATATCAATAACAAAGGCTACAACAAATACTTGCGGTTGGAAGGAGAAGTAAATATTGTTATTGATGAGGAGAAATTTAAAGACGATACAAAATGGGATGGGTTGAAAGGTTATCTAACCAACACCAAACTTGATAAGGAAACAGTAATGGCATATTATCGCCAACTATGGCAAATAGAGAAAACCTTCAGAATTACTAAAACAGATTTAAGAGTGCGACCAATTTATCATTACAAAAAACGTAGGATAGAAGCACATATTTGCATTGCTTTTGCTGCTTGCAAGTTATACAAAGAGTTAGAACGTCAATTAAACATCAAAAAGGCAGGAATAAGCCCTGAAAAAGCTATTGATATTTTAAAGACAATCTTTGGACTTACTATCCGGTTGCCGCAATCCAATGAAAACAAACTTATGTTGCTTGATAAAACAGAAGAACAAAAATGGCTATTAGCACTGTTTTGAACTTTTGGGTGTCCTATTGATGAAGCCAGGAGTACTATGCAGTCTTTGCTGAAGCATTCGGTGAAATCTTTTATCAAAGCAATTCTCTCCGAAGTGTATGAATTTTGTTTTTTGTTTAACATCTTGAACCTCAATAGAAAAGCTACGTTTTTTATAGCTTACCCCCCAACATCAGAATGTTGATGTTTTTTTCTTCCAATTTCCAATTTGTTCTATCCAGTACTAAGAGGTTGTTTAAAATTTATTTTTTTATTCTGTTAAGCATAATTCTAATCATAGCTAAGTGCACAAAGCTTGTACTGCATTCGGGGTGGAATTCATAGTCATTAACCAATCTTCGTTGAAAACCAAGCCATCCAAAAGTTCGTTCAACTATCCATCTCTTGGGTAAGACATTAAATCCACTAATTCCTGCCACTTTTTTTACAATTTCCAAAGTGTAATTCAAACTTTTTAAAATCCATTCAGCTAAGTTACCGGTATAACCTTGATCTGCCAATATTTTTGTCAATCTAGGGTACTTATATCTTAATTCTTCAAGAACATATTTAGCTCCTTCTCTGTCCTGAATATCAGCGTTATGAATCACAATAGCTATAATAAATCCGAATGTGTCAGTAATAATATGTCTTTTTCTTCCTTTAATTTTCTTGTTTCCGTCATAACCGTTTGATAACGAGAAAGAACAAGTTTTAACAGTTTGACTATCAATTAATCCAAGACTTGGTGAAACATGT
Organism: Bacteroidia bacterium; assembly: GCA_026932145.1. Taxonomy (NCBI): domain Bacteria; kingdom Pseudomonadati; phylum Bacteroidota; class Bacteroidia; species Bacteroidia bacterium. The sequence continues at coordinate 34,342 of JAIXKT010000009.1, read as the reverse complement.
TTTCCTTTTTCCTTTCTTAACTTATCACGCAAAAAATCATGTATTTCTTCAATAAGCCCTTCTGCTGTCCATTTTCTGAAATAATAATAAACGAGTTGCCACTTAGGGAAATCTTTAGGCAGCAATCTCCATTGAACACCAGTTTTGGTGATGTACAATAATGCGTCTACAATACATCTTAAAGGATGCTTTCTTTTCCTGTTATCATTTACTATTTTTTCAATAGCTTCGTACTGAATATCAGTTAGGTTGGTTGGGTAGGCTTTCATACTTGCTTAATTATCTGATTAATAATCAGCAATATACAAATAAATATGTATTTAACCATGTGATATTAAATAATTTAACAATTTTTACACCATTTTTAAACAACCTCTAAGACGAGTGAATCTTTTTGAGGTAAGAGTTTAAAAATAAGTTGAGAAATCCACTGCATCGGTAATTCTGCCTTGGCTATAAATCGCTGAATACGTCTGTAATTACTTGAAGAGGCAATCTTAGGAGAAAAATCCGGCGGAGAGTTTAGCAAAATTTACAGCCCAAACTTTAGATAATTAGCTGATAAACAAGTAGATAATACGAATCCTTGCTAAATTGAAAAAAACGTAAAATGAACCCTAAGTACAGCTAATAGCTCTGTATCTTCGTCCTCTGAGCTGATGTTCTTCGTTAAAGGTATTGCGTGAAAGATAATCCTTTGATAGACAGAATGTCAACTCTTTGTCAAAATTTATTCCCCCAATCTCTAAAAATTATTATATTTTTGTCGTGTACTGATATTTATTTTAATAAGCTGCAATTTTACATTTCGATGAATAGTACTTACATATTAGCTTTAGATGAAGGGACATCTTCGGCACGTGCTTTGGTTTTTGATTTAGAAGGCCGTGTATTAGGTCTTGGGAGGCGCAGTTTTGAATTATCCTATCCTCAGCCGGGCTGGGTAGAGCAAGACCCCGAAGAAATATGGGAAGCCCAAATGGCAGCAGCCCAAGAAGCACTTCATTCTGCCGGCATTCTTTCAACACAGCTTAACTCTATCGGAATCACCAACCAGCGCGAAACAACGGTAATCTGGGATAAACTAAGCGGAAAACCAATTGCCCCCGCCATCGTTTGGCAAGATCGCAGAACCAGTGAACAATGTGCCGAATATATCCAACAAGGACATCAAGCGGCTATCCACGCAAAAACAGGGCTGCTGTTAGACCCATACTTTTCCGCAACCAAAATCAACTGGTTGCTTAACAACATTCCTGAGTCTCTTCAAAAGGCTAAAAATAACCAACTTGCTTTTGGAACCATTGATTCTTGGTTACTTTGGAAACTTAGCAATGGCCGTGTTCATGCTACTGATGTTTCTAATGCCTCCAGAACGTTGTTATGCAATCTCAACGGGCAATGGGACTCTTCACTGTGCGATTTTTTTGGTATTCCGCAGGAAATACTGCCTCGGATTATACCTTCTGCCGGCTTGTTTGCTACTACTCAACTATTTGGGGGTGAAATTCCCATAACTGGAATTTTGGGAGACCAACAAGCTGCTTTGTTTGGGCAAGGCTGTGTTCAAGAAGGGATGCTCAAAAATACCTACGGAACTGGTTGTTTTATGCTGATGAATATCGGTAATCAGCCTATTTTGAGCCAAAATGGCCTGATTACCACTATTGCTTGGCAAATCGGGAATCAGATAACTTACGCTTTGGAAGGTGCTATTTTTAGTGCAGGTGCTTCGCTACAATGGTTAGAATCTATTGGCGTTTTGACCGATGTTCAGCATTTAGATACTCAACTTGCCGATACCACAGATACCGGAGATGTATATTTTGTTCCGGCTTTTGCTGGTCTTGGCACACCTCATTGGGACCCAAATGCACGGGGAACTATAGTTGGGCTGACCCGAGGCACTACCAAAAACCAACTAATTCGGGCTGCCCTTGAAGGGATGGCCTTTCAGTCCCAAGAAGTAATTCAGTCAATGGTTGAGTCCACACAGATTCCTATTCCAAGCCTCCAAGTAGATGGTGGTGTGAGTGAAAATAACTTATTGATGCAGTTTCAAGCCGATATTTCCGGTATCGAGGTAAATCGTCCCAAAAACAAAGAGACCACAGCTTGGGGGGCAGCATTGATAGCCGCTTTTGGTAACAATCTATTAACGGATATTAATATATTAAAAAAGCTGCGCCAAGAAGATAGGTTGTTTATTCCGAATATATCATCGGAGATTCGGAATTATCAGATAAGCCGTTGGCAAAATGCCGTTTCTCGTGCTAAAAATTGGGCTAACCTATAATGGAGAGTTTATAGTAAAGTAAACTTTTTGGGGTTTTTAAAGAAAAAAGCCGCTTTTAAAAAAGCGGCTTTTGAATTTTGGCTCCCCCTCCTGGGCTTGAACCAGGGACCTACTGATTAACAGTCAGTCGCTCTAACCAGCTGAGCTAAGGAGGAATTTCGTGGCGCAAAGTTAGCTATAAAATTACTCTTTGCAACAAGATTAAGCATATTTCAGCTATTTTTTTTAAAACTATTTGCTAATCAAGTTAAAAAAAATTTCTAAGGAAATTATTTTGTTACTAACTCACGGATTTCATTCGATAAATCATCCCAAATTACTTGGGTGGATCCGGTATGTTCCTCCATAAATTGCTGGATTTTGAGTTGATATTGATTCCGAATAGAGCTATTCGTAATGATTGGATTTGCAAAACTGACAAAATCGGATGCTGTTTGGCAAGGCTTGGCTATATTCTGCGAAGATGCTTCAATGGCTTCCGGAAACTTTTTGATTTTTGTTCCGAAGGCAGTAGGAATACCCAAACTAAGTGGTTCTAAAATATTATGTAACCCTGAACCGAATGCCCCTCCGACCCAAGCTACCCAAGCTACGGAGTAAATGGATGAAAGCAACCCAATTCTATCTATAATCAGATGCCCGGTTTGAGGGCCATCTGACCGTTGCTCCCATTCGGTTAGGGTAATCCCGTTTGTTTTTTGTTTTATATATCTAACTATCTCTGAATTAGGCTCGTGTGGAATCCAAATTACTTTACAGTTGATAGCTTTTAGGGCTTCTAACAGCAATATAATATCTGGTTGCCAAACACTTCCGGCTACTATTGTTGGTGTATTTTGCGTAAAGTCTATTATTTTTTGAATCAATTTTCTGCTTGATTTTAAAGCCATTACGCGGTCATAACGGGTATCTCCGGCCAAAATTATTTTCTCTTTTGGTAATAACGTATTGAATAATAATGAGCTGGAAGTATCTAAGGTGTAAACTTTCCTAAAAAAATTAATTATGGGTTGAAACCAATATTTTCCCCAAGTTAAACCCCAATATTTGGTATGAAGTCTTCCGCCTACTAAAAACAAGGGAATATTTTTATGGTTACAAATGCTCAAAAAATGATACCATAACTCATATTTGACAAAGATAGCACAGCAAGGGTTTAATTTATGGATAAAATATCGAGCATTACGGGAGGTATCTAAGGGTAAGTAACCGACCCAATTTGCTAAGGAAGTATTTTTGCGAGCTTTGTATCCAGAAGGGGAAAAAAATGTTAATGCAATAAAAATATCCGGAAATTGGGTACGAATATGCTCCAAAATAGGCACAATTTGTTCGTATTCACCTAAGGAAGCACAATGTAGCCAAATAACGTTTTGGGAAACATTAGGCAATTTACTTTGCCATTGTTTTCTCCCTTCAATAAAATCACGCGCTTTGGAATTTCCAACGGATGCTAAGCCAATAACCAGTCCATAAATAGCTACACCACAATCATATAAAAACCTGAAAACCATAGAAAACTGCGCTAATTTCCAAGTTCATCTTGATAGATAATCTTATCCTCCTTGTGTTGGAGCTTTCCTGTTTCTAACAAATATCTGTAAATCAACTCTACACTGTCGTTAAAACCGGCACAAATTGACGTAATAGAGTTCAAAATCCGGTTATATTTTCTGGGGCGATGTTCTGGTTTGAGTTTTAAAATAGTGATTAAGAACCTTTCTGCTTGCTCCGTTAGCTCTATTTCTGGTTTGATTTTGGATTGCTGTTGGTTTTTTAGGCTACTTTTAATTGCTTTTTCTGAAAGTTCTTCTACCCGAATAGTTTTTCTACCACACGTATTGAGGTAATGCACTAAATAATCAAAACCTTTATCTTTTGAAACAATTACAAAAGTTATCTTTTTGGAAACTTTTTGGTGATGTTTTCCTAATAAAAATGACAAGTGAAAGTCTAAATTATTTTTAGAGCTACCTTGTACGTTGATAATCTTGCTTATTTTTGAATGCTGAATCAGTTGTAACCCAACTTTATCCGGTAATTTTTGTCCGCTACCAATCAGGAGGTATATTTTGTGCAGTTTAGGCTTTAACGCATCAAAATAATCAGGATGTATATTTTGATAATCTAAGTAGATATTTAACTGCATGAATTAATATTTGAAAGAGGCCACCTGCCACTTCGGCTTTAGAAAACTTCTAAAACTGAACAAGACCATGATGTGTAATAATTTTCGGTAATCTTTCATGTTTCCGTAGAATACAAGTTTATCACTTGGAAAGCCCGCCCCAGGTTACTAAAACACCATTTTTCAAAAAGCGTGAAGTTTCAAAACGGATCCGCGACAGATAGCCCTTTCTATGGCAAATATAACACTATTCTGAATAATTACACAATAAGAATTTTAAATAATGATTATTTAAGTTGTTATATTTTTACTGTGTATTGAAAAAAAGAGAGTTTATTGAAAAATAAACTCTCTTAAATTAATAAATTGTTTTTTGGGTTCTCAATACATTTTATCTTTTTTGCTGTTATTTCTCCAGCCGGCATCACTCTTAGAGGTAGCAAAGTAGATTACAAAGTCTGCATCACTTTTAGAGCTGACAAAGTAAACTTTTTTCTTGGCATCACTCTTGGAGGAGGCAAAATACCATACTCCGTTATTGTTTCCGGCATCACTTTTGGAAGAGGCTTTGTAAACTACTAAGTCTGCATCACTTTTAGAACTGGCTACATAAACTTTTAAATCTGCATCACTTTTAGAATCAACAGAATAAACGACCTGAGAAAATCCCATAAAGGGAAGTAGAAAAACTACAGCGAGAAAAATACCGTACTTCATAATCTGTTATAATTTTAGGGGGTTAAAAAAAATAATTTTATTAAGTTTATTTTGATTCAAAAAGCGACAACTTTGAACCATTGCAAAGATAATTTGAACTACGCTAAAAATCAATATCTTTTTCTACTTTTTTCTTTCCTTTGATTTTTTATCAGCGTAACTACTTAGTATTAAAGTAATAAGTATTATTTCGTTGGGGTTTCTGCTGCTAACTGAACTGTTCTTTCTATAACGGTATTTTCGCCGGAAACTGTATTGCCATCTTTGTCTAATAGCTCTAACTTAACTTTTAAAGCACCCATAGGAGCGTTTTGAATAAATGTTGGCTTCCATGTATCCAAAGTAAAAGTACTGTCATTGATAGAGGCTTTCACTTTGTTGCCGTTAGGAGATAAGGTGGCATTGTAAACATAAAAATCTAATAAAATATTTTGGGTGTCATTTCCTGCATAATCGCCTTTTGGGCGGCTATAAAAAATCATTGGGTTTTGGGGGTTATCCAACTTTTTATAGACTCCTTTTTCATTAACAGAGAAATATAACAGAACTCCTGCATTTTTGTTTTTTAAGGATTCATGGTAAGAACGTGATAAAAAGGACATTACATAATGTTTGGAATTAACGGGAACTACAAAACTGCGTGTAGGTTCATACAGAGCGGCATAAGGAGTGTTATCCAAAATAAAGTGGATATGTTGGCCGTCCTTAGAGTTATTACATTCTTTGGCTATATCTGATTCCGTTTGGTGCTTTAGTTCATATCCTTTTACGTTATAGCTAATCGTTACTTTCACGGAATCTTTTCCCTTCATTTCGGTTTTTACATCTTTAATAGCCAGTTGAGCATCCGGAAAATCCGGTGAAGCTGAAAAATCCGACAACGTTATAACCTTCATCGGTGTTTCAGCAGGAGTGTTTGATTCAGCACCTGAGTTTGTTTCTGAACTTACCTCTTTATTCGTATTATTACAAGATGTAAAGATGCTGATTGTCAGCGCAATAGCGGCTGTTGATAATATGGATGATTTCATATTTTTTTATTTTAAATAACTCAAATACGAAGATAATAGTTCACGTAAATATGCTAAAAAACATAAAAAAATATGCCTTTAGAGATATATTATATATATATTTTCTGAAGCAAGCAACCTAATTAGTTATCAATAATGTAACTTATTGGTAACTAATCATTAAAGTTTATTTCTGTACTATCTCCAATATTGATAGATTGAGAGCGGCCTATCAAAGAGGCATCATTACCTATCAAAGAATTTTTTAAAATAATGGAGTCTAATTGTGCATAAGAACCAATTATTGAGTTTTGAATGATGGAGCTAATAACGGTTGTGTTATCAGCAATAGCAACATAAGGGCCTAATATAGAATTTTTTATGTTACAATTTTGGCCTATTGTTATGGGAGGAATTATGACACAGGAAGGAAAGTGCTGCTTGGAGTGATGTGTCATTTTTTGCATCAACGTTTTATGTGTATAGAGCAACGATTCTTTACTGCCACAGTCGTACCACTTACGAACCTTATGTGTATGAATATGAATACCATTTTCTAACATAACTAACAATGCATCAGTGAGTTGATATTCATTTTGGGTTTTTAAATCTTTGTTTAGTAAGTGGTGAATAGATTGGAATAAATTTTGAGTTTCCTGAATTCTATACAAACCAACCAATGCAAGGTTAGAGCGAGGAATAGTTGGTTTTTCTTGCAAAAACACAACCTCCTGATTATCATTTAGTACTGCAATTCCAAATTTTGTTGGGTCATCTACTTCTTCTACGCCCAAAATGGTCTTTTCTTGCTGAATAAAATAATCTAACTCAGTATCTATAATAGAATCCCCCAAGCTAATTAGAAATGGCTGATTACCAATAAACTTTTCGCAACATAAAATAGCATGAGCCAAACCCAAGCGTTTTTCTTGATAAACAATTTGATAGCTTATTTTATTTTGATAATTTTCTTCTATGTATCCAATAATTTTCTCCCCCATATAGCCTACTACGAACACAAAATCGTATATCCCAACGTCTATAAATTGGTCAACGATATGGCCTAAAATTGGCTTTCCGGCAATTGGAATTAAAGGTTTTGGCTGCGTATGTGTATGCGGGCGAAAGCGTGCACCTGCACCTGCAGCCGGAATAACGACTTTCATAAAATAATCAATATTTTATTAATAACAAAATAACCATTATTAGACATCATAAATAGAGTTTTGGTAAAAAATATTTATAGAATTACGAAAATACTCTATCCTTAATATTTAGTGTTAGTTTTTTGAATGTAATTAAGCTCCAAAATTATTCAAATATCGGTAGTTCTGCAAATGTAGTTTTTATCCATACCATAAACAATGATTATGCCCAGAGATTTTGGCTTGGTCGTTACCAAAAAGAGTAATTTAGATATAAAATTTAATAACCCATATTTTAAGAATAAAAAAGTCTAACTTTGCGAATTCATACTTTTACAATAGATAATATTATGAAAGCAATATTCACATTTTTAGCGTTAGCATTTGCGTCATCTGCATTTGCACAAATTACCTTAGACCAAGGTAGTTATAGTAATTGGACATCCGTTACGGATACAGTTATGCGTTTGGATACGTCAGCTACTTATCCAAATATAACCTCCGGACAATCAACAACTTGGGATATGACTTCGGTAACATACGATCAAAATACCCATTATTTTATGTTCCGCAAGCCGGTTACTTCAACAGCGTTCCCAGTGGCTACATTCTACGATAGCACCCGCTACGTTATCAACCCCAGCCTTTTTTATCGCTCAAATGTTATGGGAGCTATTACGCCTAATGGATTTCAATATTTTGGAGAGCATATTCCGCGTCAAGCCATCCCAATTGGCTCTATATCAGGTAACTCAGCAGACTCTTTGGTATTTATAGAGCAAGATATTCCCTATTCATCTACCCGAAATGCAATTCATTTTCCGGCTACTATGGGTAGTAATTGGGCATCTGACTTTGGTTTTACTACGAACTTTAACCTTACCGTGTTGATGTATGGTATAAACAATGCACCGTGCCAAAGAAAAACTCACTTAGTAGAAAATGATACTGTTATTGGATACGGTACAATGCAAGTTAAAAGCGAAACAGGGCAGCATAGTTCCCCCATTTCTGTACTGATGGTAAAAAACAACACAATAGTGATAGACAGCTTTTTTATGAATGGTGCACCTGCTTCACCGTTACTTTTAGGAGCTTTCGGCTTAACACAAGGAAAACGAACTACAAATTATTATTATAATTTCTACCGTGAAGGAGAAGTTACCCCACTATTTTTTGCCTCCTATAAAGACAGCACCTTTTCAAATAATAATGCAGATTTTATGTATGCACATATAGGAAACCTACAGCTTCTTACCGGAATGGGAAACAAAATAAACAAAGTTCCGGTATCAGTATATCCTAATCCTATTCAAGGAGATATTGTAACTATTTCTGTATCAGATAAAACTTCAGATGTATTAGATTATTCTATTACGAATTTGGAGGGAAAAACAATATCTACCGGTACATTGCTGGTTAATGACGGTAAGGCTACCATCGAGACCCGCTCTCTGAATAGTGCCGGCATATACTATTTACAAATTCGCCGCGCTCATGAACTAATAGCAACATTACCGCTTATCAAAAATTAACTGCATTTTAGTTATAAACCACAAAAGAGGGATTTTTGTCCCTCTTTTGTGGTTTATAACATAGCCCAAATCTTGAAGTTTAGAGTATTTTAGCACCATTAAAGTATTTTACAACGAATAACAACTTTAGCGATAGACCATAGATAAAAACCAGTTCATCATGAAAAACATCAGGATAAGCAAAAAGAATCTATTCATAAATTACTCTGCATTGACTACCACAATGTTAAAAGGATTTGGGCAAATAATGCTTCAGGAAAATGCCCTTACAGGTTTTCTGTTTATAGTTGGTATTTTCTATGGTTTTCCCACAATGGGATTTATGGCCATTTTGGCAAGTTTATGTGGGATAATTACAAGTAAAATATTTAGCTATGGTGAAGTTGAGTCTAATAAAGGACTTTATGTGTTCAATGCTGCATTAGTGGGTGCTGCCATTGCATTGTTTTTTAAGCCTATGTTGATGAGTTGGATTATAGTCATAATCGGTTCTCTTTTAGCTACAATAATTCAGCAATTTTTTATTATACGGAGGATTCCGGTATTCACACTACCATTTGTTTTGGTAACGTGGTTGATATTTTACATAGCCCAACATTATTTTCCGGATTTAGTATCAGGAACATCGGTATTAGTAGTTTCGGCAGGCGACAGTTTTACTTTTGCAGTTAGAGGATTTGGCCAAGTTATTTTTCAAGAAAACCTCATTTCGGGAGCGATATTCTTCATGGCCGTATTTGTTAGTTCCCCAATTTCAGCCTTGTATGGGCTTGCAGGTGCTGTATTATCTGCGATTTTAGCAAACCAGTTTTCCCTCCCGACCGAAAGCATAGCTCTTGGATTATTTAGCTACAATGCAGTATTATGTGCTATTGTGTTTGCAGGCAATTTACTGAAAGACGGAATTTGGGTATTGATTTCTATATTACTTTCACTTGCTATTAGCTTGATAATGATGAAGTTTGAAGTCATTCAACTTACATTTCCTTTTGTGTTATCATCCTGTGTTACTTTGTTATTAAAAAACAGTTTTCAAAACCAACCTTAGCATCAGTCTAAGTAAATCAAAAAGATAGCTATTGGCTTATAGCCAGAAAACATAAAACGATGACTTCGTTGTTGAAATATTGATTAAAAAAACAGATAATTCTGCTGAAAAATAAATTCATAATTAGCTTTTAATAAGCTATTTATGTTTTTTATTTTATAGTTTTTTAGTACCTTTTCTGAATTTCAGCTTTAATTTTAAGCAATATCAGCAGTTAAGTTTTATTTGAGATGTTTCAGTAAATTCAAAATAACGATATTCGCGGGTTATTTTGAAAAAATACCCATGCAAAGCTACCATGAGTTTTTAGATTTAAGTGTAGGTTTTCCGCAAGAAGGCTTTGAAGTGATTGATGATGAGCTCTATTTTCATGACATCAACCTAATGGAGTTAATAGAAACTTATGGAACTCCGTTGCGGTTCACTTTTTTACCATTAATTTCTAAGAAGATTCAGCAAGCTAAGCTGTATTTTGAGCAGGCAAGGTTGAAAAATAATTACAGAGGCTCTTATACCTATGCTTATTGCACCAAGAGTTCACATTTCAGGCACGTTTTGGAAGAAGCATTGAAAAATGGCATTCATTTAGAAACTTCTTCGGCATTTGATATGCCCATTATTGAAGCCTTAGAAAAAAAAGGCTTAGTCAAAAAAGAAGTTATGATCATTTGTAATGGCTTTAAACGAGACCTTTACAAACAGCATATTGTTGATATGCTCCATGACGGCTTCTGCAATATCATCCCGATTTTAGATAACAAAGAGGAATTTTATTTTTATCAGAACGAATTAGAAGTTCCTTGTAAATTAGGGATTCGGATTTCATCAGAAGAGAAGCCGGATTTTGACTTTTATACCAGCCGCTTGGGGGTTCGTTATGACGAAATCATAGACTTCTGGACACATAAAATCAAAGATTCCCCGAATTTTAAGGTTGTAATGCTGCATTTTTTTATCAGTTCAGGTATCCATGATACGCCGTATTATTGGAATGAGTTAGAAAGGCACGTTACCTTGTATTGTAAGTTTAAAAAAGTAAATCCAGATTTAACGATGCTGGATATTGGAGGCGGCTTGCCTTTCAAAAACTCTTTAAACTTCAACTATGATTATGAATACATGATAACTGAGATTGTGGGTAGGATTAAAGAGATTTGTGCGGAGCATGATGTTATCGAGCCGGATTTAGTTACCGAATTTGGCAGTTTTACCGTAGCCGAAAGTTCCGGCTTGCTTTACAAAGTGTTAGCCCGTAAACAGCAAAATGACAGAGAAAAATGGTTGATGTTAGATGGCAGCCTGATTACGATGTTGCCGGATATTTGGGCATTAAACCAACGATTTGTTTTACTCCCTATTAACAACTGGGACGCTGAATATGAGCGTGTTAACTTAGGGGGAATTACCTGCGACTCCCAAGACTACTATAATCAAGAAGCCCATATCAACGCGCTGTATCTTCCCCGTACCCGAAAAGTACAGTACTTAGGATTTTTTCATACCGGAGCTTATCAGGAAAATTTAAGCGGAATCGGCGGTATCCACCATTGCTTGATTCCAACACCAAGATATGTACTCATCTCTAAAAATAGAGATGAAACACTTAATTATGAGATTTTTACAGAAGAACAAAATAGTAAACAAGCGTTAAAAATTCTGGGTTATTAACCTCCTTGTATGAAATATTTACCGGGAAATATTCGGTTTGTTTTTTTATACTTAACTATTTCATTGATATTCAATGAATTATTGAGATTAACTTTTTTTATATATCATTACAATCATTTTTCTCAGTCAAATATTGCAGATATATTATTAGCATTTCTTTACGGTATTCGGTTTGATTTACCGGTAATCATTCTTTCTTCTGGGTGGTTATTTCTCTTATTATCACTGCCAATATTGCCATTACAAATTCAGCGTTGGCATAAGGCCGCTAATTTTTTGTTTTTAATTACCTTATTACCTGCGATAGCCCTTAACTTGATTGATATTGCGCACTTTGGGTTTAGTTCTAAACGGCTGACTTACGAGCTAACCGGTATGGTGCGGGATATTATGAACTTTTGGTGGAAAGGAGTGCAGGACTATTGGCCGCTAAGCGTTATCGCTGCCGTTTTTATGTATAGTTTTTATTGGTTGCTGCAAAAGTCAAGTGCTAAGTTACTCCAAAATGCGCCTCTCTATAGATACAAACGATTTACTTGGTTGATTCCCAGCATATTATTTTGTTTGTTTGTTATTGGAGTTCGGGGAGGGATTCAGATAAAACCACTGCGGCCGGCAATGGCTTTTTTTGCTGAAAATCGGGCTATCGGCTACCTAACCTTGAACACTCCCTATTCAATAGCCAGTAGCTTTTCTTCAGAAAAAGAACAATTATTGGCTATTATTCCTGAAAAGGAAGCTATCAAGCAGACCCGAAAACTCTGTAAAAATAAATTTGATAATGACTTTGAATCTGAAGAATATTCTTTTTTACGCACTACAAATTTTGTAGAACCCGAAAAAAAACTAAATGTTGTTATTATTATTTTAGAAAGTTTTACGGGAGATTTTGTCGGTTGCTTGAATGGAAGTAGTTTAGAACACAGTTTTACGCCAAACTTTGATACCTTGGCTCAAAAAGGGCTGTTATTCACTCATTTTTATGCGAATGCTACTCGTTCTATGGAGGCAGTGCCGGCTATCCTAAACGGTCAGCCGCACGTGATGCAGCATTCAATAATTGCTTCTGAGGTAGAAACCGCTCCTGTAATGGGCTTAGGCAGAATTTTACAAAAACGCGGATACCACACCTCGTTTTTTCATGGTGCTCAAAATGGCTCAATGGGTTTTGATAGCTATGCCCGAATATCCGGAATAAAACATTACATCGGATTAAGCCAATATCCAGCAAAATATCGTACCCGAGATTATGACGGCACTTGGGGTATCTATGATGAACCATTTTTCTTATTCTGGTCAGAATATCTAAATAAAATTCAACAGCCTTTTTTCTCGGTTTTGTTTACCTTATCGAATCATCATCCATACAAACTGCCTGATACCGGATATGAGTTTATTCAGCAAAAAAATATACATCAGCAGTATAAAACTCTGATGTATAGTGATTTATCATTAGGTAAATTCTTTCAAAGTTTTAGTAAAACGCCGGCTTTTGAGAACACTATTTTTGTGATTACGGCAGATCACTGTTTTAGTGAAGAATGGGTTCAAGATAGAAGGCTCCCTGATTTTAATCATGTGCCTTTGTTGTTATACGCACCTAAGCATATAAAACCCGGTATTGCCAATAACGTTGGCTGCCATGCCGCAATCTTGCCCACTATTATTGAGCTATTGCGCCTAAAAACAGAACACAGCAGTATTGCTCCTTCGCTCTTAGATTCCACTAAGTCATTTGCACTCACCCGATTAGATGAAATCTATACGTGGATACAAGATTCTACTTTTATTGCCAGTAACTTTAATGGATATTATGAATACGGTTTTAAAGCCAAACCCGGCAATGTTATTAACTGGGTTTCCGTTGGTAGGGACGATAGCCGGATTCAGCCAGCACGAAAAGAAGGCGAAAAAGATTTAATAGCTTATACACAGGCAGTTAAGAATTTAACTATTCAAGGAAAATGGTATTTTCCGTAGAATTAATCAAAATAAGTACCGAATCTTTTGAAATAATGATATTTCCAAAGACGTATTTTTTTTTCGACTTTTGAAAATTTGTTATTTTGCAGTCTATGCAGGTGTTGAATTATACCATTATACGTTCTCTGGGAGAAGGAGGCATGGGAGAGGTGTATCTTGCAAAACATAACCAATTAGAGCGTTATGTAGCAATTAAACAACTAAGCCCGCATCTACTTAAAAATAAGCACCTTATAGAGCGATTTAAAGCTGAAGCATTAACATTGGCGGGATTATCTCATCCAACAATCGTTACTTTATACGATTATGCCGAAACGCCGGAAGGCTTGTTTTTAATTATGGAATACGTTGAGGGAGAAACATTAGACAACATTATTTCTCCTCAAAATGGTAGGCTTCCAGAAGAAATCGTTATTCATTATTTTTCTAAGATTTTAGAGGGATTTAACTATGCCCATTCCAAAGGAGTAATACACCGCGATATTAAACCCGCTAACATCATGGTTTCCAATACGAACGAAGTCAAAATTTTAGATTTTGGAATTGCTAAATTGGTTGATAATGACGGAAAAAACCTAACCAAAACCGGCATGAAACTCGGAACGTTGCTCTATATGAGTCCAGAACAAATTCGAGGGGCAGCAATTGATTACCGTAGCGACATATACTCATTAGGCGTAACCCTCTATCAAATGCTAACCGGAAATGAACCTTATGATTATCAGCACCTTAGTGAATACGATATTACCCTAAAAATTGTTAATGAACCGCTGATAGATACGCAAAGCGAAGATAGCGAAATATCAAAAGAACTATGCATGATTTTAGAAACCGCTTTAGCCAAAGACCCAGAATCACGTTATCCAAGTTGTAATGACTTTAAAAATGCCTTAGAAACGTATTTACAACATAAAACACAGCCAAAATCCCATACCCAAGAACCCAAAACAGCCAAACCGGAGTTTGACATAGAATTAGAACTCCCACAAACGGCTAATTCGCCTAAGATTCCTACAAAATCCCAACAAAATATTACTGAACCGTATTCTAATAAACCAAATACACCATTAAAATCTACCTCTCCATTTAGCGTCATCTTAGGTATTATCGGCATAACTATTGTGGCCATTGTAGCTTACTTTGCCTTTTGGCCTCAGCCAAGTTCTTCTGACACAGAAATAAGTCAAGATTCTTTGGCCAATAGCTCGATAAATGCTATGGACTCTAATGCTCAAAGTTCGGCAGACACTCTCCAACCTAAAAATACTTCTAAGCCTACCCAACCGGTTCCCAAAACAACTTATCCTACCACCAATAATAAACCTAAGGAAAAACCCAAAGAAAATGGGCAGCACGAAACTACAAACAAACAGGAATCCCAAACAACGCTTACGACATCTGAAAATCAGGACATTACGATACTTAAAACTTTAACATGGAATGTTAATAACCGAAAAAATCTCATTGGAGACTTTATCTCTGAACTTTCACTGGAAAATACAGGTACTCAAAAGATAAAAACGGCAACTTTTCGGTTCAAACATTACAACAAACAGGGAAAACAGGTTCATCGGTCAGAAGAAAAAATAACCATTGAGCTGGCACCTAAAAGCAAAAAAATAATAAAACAAAAAGTTGCTACCGGCCCGGACGTTAAGACCCTTGAAGTTGAACTAATCGGCGGAAGTATTGAGTAAAAATAAGCTAACAAGCTGAGATTTAATTTTTATTTAATTGATTACAAACTATTAACTTAGAATAATGCGAATTTTTATCGCTCTTGTAGTTTGTTTGGGGTTAATTTCGGTTAAAGTTTTAGCACAATTAGAGGCTACGCATTGGTTTTTTGGGAATGGCGCAGGGCTTTCATTTTATTCAGGAAATCCGCAAATAGAGGTAGGAAGTCGCTTGGGCGCACCTGGCGGCTGCTCCGCCCTCTCTGATTCCACCGGCCAGCTACGCTGCTACTCTAACGGATACCAAGTTTGGAACCAAAATCACCAACTACTCATTAACGGAACAAACATCGGCGGAGACCCAACGGCATCTCAACCGGCATTATTAATCCCAAAACCCAAATCCAACAACGAGGTTTATCTATTTACAAACCAGCGAACAACGGGTAATTTTTCCGTAGCTATACTGGATTTATCAGCTCATAACGGGCAGGGAACATTGATTTCAAAACAAGTTTTGGCTTATAGAATGACCGAAAAACTAACCGCAGTACTTCATTCTGATAAAAAGTCTTACTGGATTCTGGGGCATCGCTGGGCATCTAACACATTTATTATCTGTAAACTCACAGAAACCGGCTTAGTGAGTATAGACTCCCAGCAAGTAGGGGCTATCCATATCGGAACACCCCGCAATGGCACAGGAGTTGCTAAGGTTTCACCAATAGGAAATTATCTTGTTTTAACTCGCCCTGATGATGACGCTTTTGATATTTTTGACTTTAATACCACTACGGGCCAAGTAACTTTTCGCAAAACAGTTACCACAATTCGCAACCCCTATGGCATAGCATTTTCGCCGGACGGTAATTTGGTATATGTTTCTGGATATTACTACGCACAAGGTGGAACACGAGTAAATCAAATTTTTCAAATAAAATTACCTAATTCAACACCCTCATTAATAGGTAGTTATTCTGACCCAACCTTTTATCCAGAATATCCTGCCGGAGATATGCAGTTTGGTTTAGACGGCAAAATTTACTTAGCCATAGATGGCCAATATGCTTTGGATGTTATCCATGAGCCAAATGTGGCCGGAAATAGATGCCGATTCCAGCATAAAGCATTGCCTTTGGGAAGCTATTTGAGCAGACTTGGCCTGCCAAATTTTGTACAATCATGGTTGGTTTTGAAGCCGGCTAACTTTACCGCTAAAGAAGTAGCTTGCACCGGCGTACCGGTAACTTTTAAAGCATCTCAAAAAATCCCAACACAAAGTAAAATATGGACTTTTCCTGATAATCAAATACTTAGTGGTGATTCCGTTTCGTATGTATTTCCAGACACCGGTATTTTTACCGTCAAATTAATCGTTTCTTTGGCCAATGGTACGCAGGATTCTATATCCAAAAAAATCACTATTTTACCGTATCCTCAAAATCCCTTTTTACCCGTTTACACTGCCTGCACAGGAGATGTAATCAAGTTAAATGCTCAAAATAACGGAGCAACATATTACTGGTCAGATGGTTATACGAGTTCTGAAATTTCAGTAACACTACCGGGTAAATATGCAGTATTGGTACGTTATGGTGGCGGAGTTTGTCAGGAAACATTTCAAACGGAGGTACAATTTATCACGCCGCCAAAACCTGACTTGGGAAACGATACTGTTTTTTGTGATTTACCTAAATGGGATTTAGCTGCTAACACTGCTGCAACAAGTTATCGTTGGTCTAATGGCTCTCATGATTCGATAATTACGGTTTCTCAAAGTGGCCGTTATTTTGTAGAAGCCTGTATAGGAAGCTGTTGCCGTTCGGATACCATTCAAATACAGTTTGTATCTTCTCCCAAGTTAAATCTTCCGGACACTGTTTTTTTGTGCCCAGAATCCGGTGAAACTCAATTGATTCAAGCTGGGCGTGCCAAATTTTATTTCTGGCAGCCCGGCAATGTATCTACTTCATGGTTTTTAGCGAGCCAATTAGGTATTTGCACCCTCACTTCTTGGAATGACCCGAATTGTGTTTCGATAGATACAATAACAATCCAAAGTAACTGCCATTATTTATGGATTCCGACAGCTTTTAGCCCTAACGGAGACGGGCATAACGATTTCTTTCAAATAGTGAGTCAAAATACTGAATCATTTGATTTTCAATTATTTGACAGAAATGGACAACTCGTTTTTGCAACTAAGTCGGCTGATTTTTCTTGGGATGGGGGAAACTATCCGGAATCTACTTTTTACTATACCGTAAAATACAGACTGTTAGGCTTTGATACAGAATATTTTAGGTCTGGGTATGTGATGTTGATTCGGTAGTTTTTGTAGCATTATTATTGGCAATAATTTTCGGCACTAATTCATCTAAATAGTTGATTGCTGCCTGAAATTCATTGGGGACAATTCCGTCTAAGATTACATTTCGGATTGCCAGTTTGATTTGTCCTACAGTAGGAGAGGGGTTTAATTTGTAGCGTTCCATAATAACTTCTCCGCTTACTGGTGGCTGCCAATTACGGAGGTGGTCGCGCTCTGTTATTTGGGCAATTCTCTCTTCAACGTGTTTGAAATTAGCTAAATAGCGATTTAGTTTCCGTTTATCTCGGGTGGTGATGTCGGCTCGGCACAGCTTCATTAAGTCCTCTAAATCATCACCGGCATCTACGACCAATCTACGAATAGCGCTATCGGTAACAACGTCATCCACCAGAGCAATGGGTCTTAGATGTAATTGAACTAACTTTTGGACATAGCGCATTTTTTCATTTAGGGGAAGTTTCAGGCGCGTAAAGATTTTGGGTACCATTTTAGCCCCTTTATCTTCGTGCCCATGAAAGGTCCAACCTGCCTTAGAGTCAAAACGTTTAGTTTGGGGTTTAGCAATATCGTGTAAAATAGCTGCCCACCGTAGCCACAAATTATCCGAATAAACAGACAGATTATCAAGGACTTGCAGCGTGTGCCAAAAATTGTCTTTATGTGCTTTTCCTTCCATTTCTTCAACACCACTTAGTTTCTGCATTTCAGGGAAAATCAGTGCCAAAAGTCCGGTTTCATATAATAATTTGAAGCCAGCGGAAGGCTTTACCGCCATAATCATTTTGTTTAGCTCTTCGCTAATGCGCTCATAAGAAATAATTGAAATACGACCGGCATATTGCTTAATGGCTTCTAATGTTTGGGGAAGTATCGTGAAGTTTAAGGTAGAAGCAAAGCGGATTGCCCGTAACATTCTCAGCGGGTCGTCAGAAAAAGTTATACAAGGGTCTGTTGGAGTACGGATTATTCGCTGGCGCAAATCCTCTATTCCATGAAATGGATCTATTAGCTGCCCAAAAGAATCTTGATTGAGAGATATAGATAAAGTATTTATAGTAAAGTCTCTACGTAATTGGTCATCTAACAAAGTTCCGTTTTCTACAATAGGTTTCCGAGAATGTTGCTTATAGCTTTCTTTGCGCGCACCGACAAATTCTATGGTATAATCTGCCATTTTAACCATAGCTGTTCCGTAGTTTTCATAAATAATTATTTCATGGCATCCGATAGCTGTAGCAAAATGCTGGGCAAAAGAGACACCATTTCCCAATACCACAATGTCAATATCTTTGCACGGGCGGTCAAGTAACCAATCTCTCACATAACCGCCAACGGTATAAACGGGGGTTTTTAATTGAGTACCAATATTTTTTAGAATTTGCCATAAAGACTTTTCTGCGGTCTCGGCAATGGGTAAAATCATGTTAGGGCTTATGAAGAGTTTATTAACCGCCACAATAGATGAATAAGGCTGCAAAGTTCGTAAATAAGAAATCACTAACAAACCCGAAAAAGGTTAGAAAATGGCTATCGTTTTATTTTTGGCTGTGATTCAGGATGCACGGCATTCTTCTTATCCGTTGATTATTAAACCACGACCTAAAATAATGCTTGAATTTTTAAAGAATGTAACTTTTTTGATAAAAGAATTGTAAATTGCAACAAAAGTTATTTTATGGAGCCGTTGCTTTCTTCCTTAACAACAAACGGAATTAAAATTTCTGTTCAAACACTGTTTATTGCAGACCAATCTTCGGTTGAGAAAGAGGTATATGTATTTGCCTACAAAATAGAAATTCAAAATTTATCCAGCAGAACTGTACAGTTGGTAAAAAGAAAGTGGTTGATTGTCAATTCGTATGGCGAGCATAGCGTTATTGTTGGAGATGGAGTTGTGGGGCAGCAACCAATTTTAGCACCCGGCCAAGCTCATCGTTATATGAGTGGTTGTGTTTTTAAAACGCCTATCGGCAAGATGGAAGGCACTTATACTATGGTTGATATTGATTCTCAGGAAAAATTTCAAGCAGTGATTCCGAATTTTATATTAGAAGCTAATGTTGTAAAAAATTAGTAATTAGCTAGTTACTAATTTAATGATGCTGAAAAACATTGTGGGAAATTTCAATAGATTTTTGCAGTTCATGTGTATTTAGCTTAAAATCAGGTACTTTAGAAGTTATAAAAGAATACAGGTTTTCTGTGGCTATATTTCCCACAAGTTCGTCTTTAGCAAACGGGCATCCGCCGAATCCGCCTATTGCACCATCAAATCTGCGGCAGCCGGCTTCCCAAGCAGCAGCAATCTTTTCCTGCCATGTATTGGGGTTAGAATGTAGATGTGCTCCCCACGTTGGCCCAGCCAAAGTAGATACTGCCGTAAAAGTCTTTGCTATATCAAATGTAGATGCTGTACCAACGGTATCTGCAAAAGATATAACCTCAATACCTAAGGTCTGCATCCTAAGTGCCCAAGCTAAGGTAATATCTGTATCCCATTTTTCCCCGTAAGGGTTTCCAAAGGCCATTGAAAGATAAATCACTAACTTTTTTTGATGTCTTTTACATAGACTTTGTATTTCCTGAACCAGTTCAAAGGCTTGTGTCAAATTTTGGTTGGTATTTCGTTGCTGAAATGTTTCTGATACCGAAAACGGAAATCCTATATAATCTACATAAGGATTCTGGCAGGCAGAATCTGCTCCGCGCTTATTAGCCACAATAACCAGCAATTGGGTATTTCCCTTTTCTTCGCCGATATTATGGAGGATAAAATCAGTATCCTGCATCTGTGGAATACTTTTGGGTGAAACGTAACTTCCTATATCTATTGTATGAAACCCAACTTTTAGGAGAGATTGGTGATATTTGATTTTTAGTTCGGTTGGGATAAACGCAGTAATACCCTGCATCGCATCACGAGGGCATTCTATTAATTGGACACTATTCATCTGTGGTTGGCGGTTTTTGTGGTTGTTTTTCTATGATTAGCTCAGGAGATTTCAGGCTTACCGGATCTCCTTTCTTTTGCGCTTTGATATTGAGTAATTCTACTAAAAGTGAAAAACTCATGGCAAAATAGATGTATGATTTCGGTATATGAAATTCAAGGCTTTCCAAAAATAGCATCATACCAATTAAAATCAAAAAAGACAATGCTAACATTTTTACAGATGGATGCTTAGATACGAATCTACCGATTGGCCGAGCCAGTAAGTTCATCAAAATCATGGAAATAGATAAAGAAATAGCCATTATCCATAAATTATGCGACATTCCTATAGCTGTAACCACAGAATCTATCGAGAAAATCAGGTCGAGTAATATAATTTGGCCTAAGACTTGACGAAATTCTTTTTTTAAAACATTTACGGTATGGTTACCCCCCTCTAACTTCTGGTGGATTTCGGTAGTTGCTTTTGCTATTAAAAACAGCCCACCAGCTAACATAATCAAACTTCTGATACTAACCGGAATATCCTCCTGCCCGGGAAGAAAATCAGGAAGATTCAGGATAAAAAGAGGCTCTTTCATTTCTGCCAAGAAACCAACGCCTAACAACAATACCACCCGCATCAGCATCGTTATGACTAATGCTAACCGCAGCCCCCGTTCTTGTTCATTAGGCTTTAGGCCGGATACCAAAATTGATACAAACACAACATTATCAATATCCAACACAATAATCATAGAGGTAAGACTTAATAATGCCCCTAATCCGGTAAAGCTAAGTAACTCTTCCACAAGTAAAGCGGTTGTATAAATTGTCCTGAAAATTTTATACCAACTCGCTAATATAATATCTATATCGTTAAGTAGTTTGCAACTACATTAAAAAAAATATGAACAGATTGTTTTTTTGTTTTTTACTATTTGATAACCAAATAGTAATGTTAAAAAAACAATCTGTTCACAAAACTTAATATAGCTGGGTTTTTAAACCACAACCTACTATTTTATTTAGGGTTCTTTTCTATAGATAGAATCTTATCCTTTTCGTCTGCGGGATTATTGGTGTTACTATTCCCTGAGTTTTGGGGGTTTGATGCCGGTATAGGGGCATTTTTATACATACTTATAGAGGTTCGTTCTTTTAACTCTTCGGGACTATAGTTAATCTTTGGTTCCGGTGCCTCATAAATAACGGCTTTGTCTTTGCTCATGGAATAAATACTTCTATTGCCTGACTCCGCGCTTTCTGCCTGTGGTACAGTTGATTGGCTATAGGCAAATGTACCGATAGTCAGTAAACATATTAAAGCAAAATAATTCTTTTTCATAAATTCAAGGATTATAGACGATTAAAATTAAGGTAGCTTGTAGTGCAGAAGTATTATCTCCACCGGAAATACAGTAATTACCGGCACCTAATCTTCCTTGCATATTAAAGGTATAAGTTCCATTTGAAGGTGCGGTATATTCTCCCATAAGACTTACTGAATTAAATGGAATATAGGCAACATTATAATCTAAAGAAGTACGTAGCCAAGCTCCATTGACGAAATCAGCTCCATTAACAGATACCCGTGCGTCCACTACCGCTCTGGTCGCATTAGCAGCACCATTGCAGTCGCTATCAGTCATGATGCCGGCTTCGGCAAGTGCCACTACTCTTTGGCCGGCTGTGAGGGTTAGGGCGGCAGTGCAACCAGGGTAAGTACCCCATGCAGCACTATTAATACAGAGATTTGCCGTACTTTGTTTAGCAACTACATTGGTAACGGTTAGTCCTGGTACTGTCCATGTAGGGGGAGAACCGGCACCGGCAGAGCGTAAAAAGGCACCGGCAGAACCGGCATTGCCATTTGGCATTAATGCACCAGAAAACCGAACATTACCGGAAACATCTAATCTTTCAGCTGGTGTTGTTGTACCCACGCCTAAGTTGGTGCTATTGAGCGAGAGTATTCCTCCAGCAATTGTAGTAATATCTATCCTATTGTTTGCAGCATTGATGATTCTGGCATTGTAGTCTTGTGCACTACCAGTTCCATAGTGAAAGTCAATATAGGGAACTCCACCTACTTGGGGGTTAGCTATGGAGTTTTGCCCGCCTAATTCAATACTACCGCCTTGGTCATTCTGCAAAATACTTACTTCAGAGGCATTTCCCCATCCAATATTTCCACCGACTACTCCTAATTTGTTAACTGGTGTAGTGATTCCTATGCCGACATTTCCTCCGGATTTGATTCTTGCTTTTTCAGTATTATTTGTTTTAAAAACAAGGTCGTTAGCATCTGTTGTTCCCAAAAAGTCTGTACCTGGGGTCGTTCCGCTATTACCAGCTAACAGCCAAGCGGCTGTTCCGCCATCGACTATTTTAATCCAGCGGGTTAAGACAATATTCCAATAATAAAATCCCGTGCCGGAGGCTCCTGTACCGGCTATGCCGTTATTGGTATTGTAAACAAGAAGGCCGGTGGCAGCGGTACCGGCTAAGCCGTAAGTACCGGTATTGGCTATAGAAACTCGGGGAATAAGCATCCCTTTGTTACTCGATGACACATCTAATATCGCACAGTCGGCAGCGTTGGCGCCGGTTTCATTAATAGCGATATTCTGTGCATATCCTAATTCCATCTGCAAAGCTATCAGCGCAGTGAAAAATAAAATAAAAGTAAAACTACGTGTTTTCATAAAAAATAAAAAATAAAAAATTAAAAATTAAAAGTTAAAAATTAAAAATTAAAAGTTAAAAGTTATTTATGGGGTGTTAGTAAAAACTTTTTGGTTAGTATTTTACTTTGGTTCATAAAGGTTACAAAATAGACTCCGCAGGTAAGGTTCTCTGAGTTGAATTTAACGGTATTCTGCCCTTTGGATAAAGAAACCTGCTCTGACAATACTTGCTGGCCAAGTGAGTTTGTTAGTTTAACATTGCCATCACGGTTTTCGGAAACATTTAGGAACACATATAAGCCGTCTTCTGCCGGATATACTAAAACGTCTTCTGTATTATCCGAACAGGGAGTAACAAATAGTGCTTCGGTACTGTATTTATTGCCGGTTACGTCCGTTTCTGTAATCCGATAAAAAGCAGGCTGGTTAAGCGGGTTTTTATCTAAATATTGGTAGTTTTGGGTAACTGATGAATTACCGGATGCCGGTATTGTTGCGAGGGTAGAAAAGTCATTTGGGCTTTGTCCCCGTTCTATCAAAAAGTGATGACTATTGGCTTCAGTAGCAGTGCTCCACTTGATTTCTACGGTGTTATGGGCAGAATAATCAGGTTTACATTTAGCATCAAAGGATAAAAAAGCCACAGGTAGGGGTGAGTCATTGTCAGTAAGTGTCCACCAGCGGAAGAGGTCGGAGCTAGTGAGAGCGTTGATAGTTACCGTATTGGTTACTGTGTTAATGCTTCCGGCCATCCAACCGTGCCAACTGTTATTTCCAGAGTTCCAGCGTTGCGCCCGTAGGTTAGTTTCTGTAATAGTATTTCCGGCTGCGGAATGTTCGCTATCTAAGTATTTGAAAGTAAAGTTGTTTAATCCGGGTTTAGTGGCATAGCTTCCTTCATTTACAACTCCCCAAAAACGGTCAATAACGTATTTAGAGTTATTTTGCCTTATACTGTCTCCTACGTGGGTTACGGCAGAGGGTCTAAATGTATTGTTATCCCAATTACCTCCTCCGTAAGTAGAGGCTAAAAAATAACCTGTAGCCGGTGAGCCGGCAGAGGCTACGTCAAAATAGATAGATACATCTTCGGTAGCCGGAGAGGCACTGTTTCTGAACGGTATCAGATAACCCGTTCCGGTGGTATTGCCGATATTCCATTTTACGAAGTTGTTTTCTGCTTCGGAGATTATCCCGCCTGACGTGTATGTGATGGCATTACTGGCAGGGTTTCCGATTACTAAGTAAATCGGGTTAGCTAATGTACCGCCTCTCATACGCATATAAGTAGCAGTTGAGCCAAACATAATCCTTGCTTGTGCAAAGACAGAGGTTATATCGCAGAGCAAAAACATTGATACAACCAAAACTTTAAAGTGTAAATTTGAATTCATATAAATTTCCTTTTATTTAGTAGATATTTTGATAAGAAGATAAGAGGTTGTTTAAAAATGGTGTAAAAATTGTTAAATTATTTAATATCACATGGTTAAATACATATTTATTTGTATATTGCTGATTATTAATCAGATAATTAAGCAAGTATGAAAGCCTACCCAACCAACCTAACTGATATTCAGTACGAAGCTATTGAAAAAATAGTAAATGATAACAGGAAAAGAAAGCATCCTTTAAGATGTATTGTAGACGCATTATTGTACATCACCAAAACTGGTGTTCAATGGAGATTGCTGCCTAAAGATTTCCCTAAGTGGCAACTCGTTTATTATTATTTCAGAAAATGGACAGCAGAAGGGCTTATTGAAGAAATACATGATTTTTTGCGTGATAAGTTAAGAAAGGAAAAAGGAAAACATGTTTCACCAAGTCTTGGATTAATTGATAGTCAAACTGTTAAAACTTGTTCTTTCTCGTTATCAAACGGTTATGACGGAAACAAGAAAATTAAAGGAAGAAAAAGACATATTATTACTGACACATTCGGATTTATTATAGCTATTGTGATTCATAACGCTGATATTCAGGACAGAGAAGGAGCTAAATATGTTCTTGAAGAATTAAGATATAAGTACCCTAGATTGACAAAAATATTGGCAGATCAAGGTTATACCGGTAACTTAGCTGAATGGATTTTAAAAAGTTTGAATTACACTTTGGAAATTGTAAAAAAAGTGGCAGGAATTAGTGGATTTAATGTCTTACCCAAGAGATGGATAGTTGAACGAACTTTTGGATGGCTTGGTTTTCAACGAAGATTGGTTAATGACTATGAATTCCACCCCGAATGCAGTACAAGCTTTGTGCACTTAGCTATGATTAGAATTATGCTTAACAGAATAAAAAAATAAATTTTAAACAACCTCTAAGCCTGTTGCAAGATATTTTAAAGATAAGGATATGGAAAAAGATGGGGAGAATTTCGGACGAGTTACTGTAAGTACAAAGTTACCTGAGGATATTGGAATGTCGCAAGATGGTACGAAAGAAGTTCGTGAAATTTTTGACGACAATATTATTTTCCCATTTCCAAAAACATTTAAACTATTAAAACATTTGTTTTCTACATCAACTGATAAAAATTCCATTATTCTCGACTTCTTTGCAGGTTCCGGCACAACAGGGCACGCCGTTATGCAACTAAATGCAGAAGATGCTTCGACAGGCTCAGCATCCGGCAATAGAAAATTTATTCTTTGTCAAATAGATGAACCTATAAGCAAAGACGAACCGGCTTACAAGTTTTGTATAGAAAATGGTTTACCGCCTGTTATTTCAAGCATTACCATAGAGCGGCTGAAACGAGCAGGAAATCAATTACGAATTAAAAATGACGAATTACGAAAGAAAAAAGCGGGCGAGCTGAATTTTGAAAACACGGGCATTGAGCTAAATTTTGAAAACACGGGCACTGAGCTAAACTTTGAAAACACGGGCACTGAGCTAAACTTTGAAAACACGGGCACTGAGCTAAACTTTGAAAACACGGGCACTGAACTAAATTTTGAAAACACGGGCACTGAGCTGAATTTTGAAAACACGGGCACTGAGCTGAATTTTGAAAACACGGGTACTGAGCTAAATTTTGAAAACACGGGCACTGAGCTAAACTTTGAAAACACGGGCACTGAGCTGAATTTTGAAAACACGGGCACTGAACTGAATTTTGAAAACACGGGCACTGAGCTAAACTTTGAAAACACGGGCACTGAGCTAAACTTTGAAAACACGGGCACTGAGCTAAACTTTGAAAACACGGGCACTGAGCGTAGCCGAAGTGCCGATATTGGCTTTAAAGTATTTGACAGCGTAGATGCACCCAAATTAGAAATAGAAGACGGACAAATTATTTTTCCAAAACTCAATGATGATGCTTTAAGCCGCATTTACAATATGATTTTCACCGTTGGTCTTGACGAGCCAACACAAGTTCCCGAAGAGGTGGTAAAAGATTGCATTTACAAAATCGGCAACCATTATTACATAACCAACAGCGAGAAAATAACCAGTGATGATTATTCAAACGCCATTAAAAACGGCAAAGTATTTATAGACGGTTGGACAGCCAGCCTCAACGGAACTTTGCAGAACTATAAAGAAGATGTGAAGATTGTGTTTTAAGCCTTACGCAAGTTTTTTTAAAATAAAGCAATAAGTTCTTTTTAGCTATGTGTTTAAGTTTCGTTTTTAAATATAAGTAAACCCGTTTAGGTTATTGATTTTCAATAATCTAAACGGGTTTGGTATGAAATATTGTTGATTTACGATTTTTTAGTAAATTTCTTTATTATAGCTGAATATCAGTGGATTATCAGCCATAAAGTGTTTTTTATCTATCATCATCGTTGGTCTCTTCGTCGCTATCTTCGTCATCGTAATCATAACTGTCATCATCATTATAGGTGATTCCGTAAAATTCTTCAGAATAAATTAATTTACCGTTTATCAGGTCATCTTTATATTTAGTAACCCATTCAGTAAATGAATTTGCTTCTAAGGTACGTTCGTCAGAGTCATGCCACATTCTGATGATTTGCCCTGATATTCCTCCTTCTGCCGGGTCTAAGTCAATGCAATAATGATTTCCTGCTCCGTCATAAGTTATTGGAATCCAAGATGCGTTCCACCAATCTTCTTTTATGCCATAATCTGGATCTGAGTAAAATGCTTCGTCTTCTTCTTGAAAAGTACCGCTATCTAAGAGTCCTTTCCAGATACCCCATTCACCTTTTATTCGTTCAAAAGATAGCCATTCTTCGCATCTAAAAAAGCCTCCGCTATCACCTTTTTGTCCATTATGAACTTTGTAAAATGCGATAAAGTCATCTGGTAGCTTTACATTAATGGTTTTTTCTAAATCAGCGATTTCTTCATCTGAAACGCCGCTATTCAGATCATTTAGAATATCAGGAGCGATTTCCTTTAACTTCAATTCTATTAACTCCCATATCTTTTTCATACAAAAGTATTTAATGATGATGATGTTAAGGGAACTATCGAACGACTAATTTGGCAGTAGCAGTGTGTTGGTTATCTTGAATCAAGATTTGATAAACACCTGATAATAAGTGATTTTCAATAGAAATCTGGTAATCTTCACCCGGTTGTGTGCTGTAGTTATTTTGGAAAACTTTTTTACCTACTATATCATAAACTACAATAGATATTGAGTTGCTTGTGGTGTTTCCGGATACAGTAAAGTTTCCTTCGGTAGGGTTTGGATACACGATAACTGCCTGTTTTGTATTTTCAGATACGTTGTTATTGGTGGTTATGCAGTTTGTTCCGCCATTATCTATCCAGCGTTGGGCAAATTCCTGAAAATACTGATTTGCAATAGATAAGTCATGGACGATTACGGTGTTTTCGTCATTACGGGATTCTGCGCTATTGCTCCAGTTATGAGAACCGGTAAGCACAAGCGGATCTAATGCTGCTGATTCTTTATCCACAATTAAGTATTTGTGGTGCATAAGTCCGGAACCTGTATAGATTTTTAAATCATTGTTCATCACATTAGACATTGTGAAAAAAGCGCCAGTTGCACCGGAGGTGTCGTTGATAATTCCTTCTGCGCAAGTCATTGCGGGATACTTGGTGGCAACTCTACCGGCTACGTCTGTGCGGCTAAGCACTAAATTAACAAAATGGAAAGAGGATGTAGCGTTATTAAGAGCCGTTAAAATCTGCTCATTGGTTCCGTCAGAGGGGGAAAAATATACCTCTACCCGTTTGCCATTTATGTTAAATTCATGCGGGGTGTTGTCTAACTTGTTGTTTCCGAAACGCCCTTGAGTAAGGTTCGGGGTAAGGGTGTTAGACCCCCACATTTCCTCAAACTCCATTGTATAAGCTCTCGCTATACTTTGGTCTTGGAAGATAATTACGTTATTAAAGTCTGTGTTAATCTGTTGTTTTGTCCAGTTTGTAGATCCTGTCCAGACGAATGCGTCGTTAGGGTCAGCAGTTGCGACATCAATGACTACGAATTTATTGTGCATAATTCCGTAGAATCCGCCGGCTGGGCTGGTACCTTGTGGGCTGGTTATTTTGTTAATAGCTGAATTTAGTGTCCCTAATCCGGTTGAGGAAGTACTTCCGTCAGCAATTACCCGCACCGAAACGCCACGGCTATACGCATTATTAACCGCTTGTGTAATATCTGAAAGTCCTGTATTATTCCAGTTGTAAATACAAATATCTAACGTAGATTTTGCTCGGTTGATGTAAGCAATCAAGGTATCATCTACGGTAGTTGGTAGTTGAATGGCATTGGTTCCGGTACTGTATGAGTTATTAACACTTCTGGTAAAATATGTTTGAATAGTTCCACTTGATAAGGAGGCCGTCATCATGGGATAAATTGCGGAGCTGGAAACTCCAA
Organism: Bacteroidia bacterium; assembly: GCA_026932145.1. Taxonomy (NCBI): domain Bacteria; kingdom Pseudomonadati; phylum Bacteroidota; class Bacteroidia; species Bacteroidia bacterium. The sequence goes on along the minus strand of JAIXKT010000009.1, from coordinate 5,340 downwards.
AGGAGTTTTCAGAAGTTACTTTCACATAATACACCGTAGCGGGCGTTAATCCGGTTAAACCTAAACTATGGTTAGTTACTTGGGTTGCGTCATAAGTGTTTGAACCCAAAGAGAGCGTTAAACCATATTCTATTTTAGTATCTCCGTTATTTTGGGTATTAAACTGAATATCAAAGCTATAGGGTGTGATATTTGTTTGGAATGGTTTTGAGATTATATTCGGTTCTGCGCCTAATATGAAATCAGCATACAATCTGGGTAAGATTTGATAGCCATTTGTGCAGCCGCTTGTTGGGGAGGAGCAAAACTGGCTCATGATACCGAGCAATGAAAAGGTGCTTGTGGGGGGTGTTTTTCCGACCACTCCTGTGGCTCCGGTAGAGTTTGTGTTTGCCCGCATCTGGGTAACGGCCACACCGTTGATGTTGTAATTCGTATTTCCGGCAAAACTGGAAACTGCTCCGCCGGCAGTAGTGGTAATGTTGGTGATTCCGTCTAACCGAACGAGCATCCCTTCATAAGCCTCTGCAAACGCATTGGCAGTTTGCCCTGCGGGAAAAACGACCGGACTCGGAAGCGGGTTTCCCGAAGAAATTATCTGCACATTTGAAACCGGAGATAGCTGTAACAAATTGTTGTATTGAGCTAAAGTACCGGTAACAATCACACTATCACCTCGATTGGTAGAGGCCATCATAGCGGCAGAAAAAGTACCGATTCCACCCGTAGCATCTTGAATATAGCGGGTAGCCGTCCCAAATTCGTTACCGTTGGTAACAATCCCGGTAATCGTTACCGTAGAGTTAAGCGCACTTGCACGTGCCTGCGAAATGGGAATTTGAGCATTAACCTTCAAAACAGTAAGCCCAAGAAATAACATCAAAAAATGTTTCATAAAAAATCTTTTGAGCAAATATATTGCAGTATAGCTTACGGAACAAAAAATTTCAGCCGATTCGTTATATTTTGTTGAAAAAAGTATCCGCAGGAATTATATCCCCCAAAGTAATAACTTTTTCCAAAATAACCCGTTTAACGCTAAAAATCCTTATTATTGCATAATGGAAAATAATACCAAGCATCAAATTATTGGTCAGGTTCAATATGAAGCTATCGAAACTGGTATTTGGTATATTTTAGACAATGAAGGAAACCGCTGGCGACCAATTAAGTTTCCTAAAAAACTAAAAAAGATTGGTCTCTCTATTAAAGCTATCCTAAAAGAATCAAATATTATCTCCTTTGAAATGTTTGGAATCCCTGTTCAAATTGTTAAATACAAAATAATGGACGAAGTAATGGACAATAATCCTACTAAATCGTAAATATATGTTCAATTTTATTGACTTATTTGCCAATTTATACCCATTTTCACAAATGCTGGTGCTGTTTTTTATGGCGATATGGCATTTGTATGACCTCAAAGATAGTTTTCCAATATGGGTAAAAATATCACTATTACTTGGGCTTATTTTATACTTCGTTAGTTTTTTAGCAAATTATGAATTCCAAATGTTTATGATAATTTGGTTTTTCAGAGATGTGCTAATTTATCTTATGGGTATAAAACTGCTGGATATTTTGTTTAAATTCAAGTGGATAGTAATTTCTGGGTTAGTAGTAGCCGGAATCGGATTTTGGGTGTACCAACAAAAATATGGGAATCCTTTGGAAGATAAGGACACTAAAATAAGCTCATTTAACCCGGATGCGGAGTTTTTGGTGGAGTTTAGCAGCCCTGAAAAATTACGTGAGTTTCAGCAAAAATTTATGGAACATAAATTCACCCTTGAACCGGCTTTTCCGCAACTAAAAAGCCCTGATAAAACCGACTTAGATGATTTTTACGTGTTAGATCTTACGGATATTAAAGATCCTAACCAAACCGAAATTGATAAACTAACCCATGAATTAGAAAAACTCAAACTTATCAATTACATTGAGTATAACGACCCCATTCAAGTTTGGCCTAATGAAGCCGAAGCGCAGCAATATAGTAGCCCAAACAGCACTTATGTTGCTGTAAATGATGAATTAGCAGCCAACCAATGGGCTTTATCTACCATGAAAATGGACAAATTAGTGAAAGTTTTAAAAAATAAAATCCCCGTAAAAAAATCCAATATCTTTATTTTAGATACCGGAGTTGATGCCAAACATTCTGACTTATCTGCTAATTATAAGTCTTTTAGAAGTTCTTATAATAGAGATACCGATAAACACGGCACACATTGCGCCGGAATTGCCGCCGCAGTAACCAATAATAAGCTGGGAATAGCCTCTTTAAACCTAACGAACAAATATACCAGCATCACCAGTATTACGGTTTTGCCAAAAGGTAGAGGCACCCAAGAAAGTATTGTGGACGGAATGATAGAAGCTGCAGATAACGGCGCAGAAGTTATTTCGATGTCATTAGGTGGCCCCAGGGTAGAATCTAAACAAAAAATCTATGAAAGAGCTATTCAATATGCAAATCAAAAAGGGGCCATTGTGGTGGTAGCCGCCGGAAATGACGGAAAAAGCGCCTCAAACAATGTACCGGCATCTTGCGAAGGAGTGATTGTGGTAGCCGCAACAGACAACAACGACCGTATAGCACGCTTTTCAAGCACACTCAAAGAACAAAATTATCGCATCGCTGCCCCGGGAGTAGATATATTATCAACTATTCCGAACAATAAATATAATACCTTTAGTGGCACCTCCATGGCCACGCCCTTAGTAGCCGGTTTGGTTGGAATACTAAAATCCTTAAAACCAAGCCTTAACACCCAAGAAGTTTGGCAGATTTTAGATGATACCGGTATCTATCCATATCCAGAGAAAGACGAAAGTCTATCCGGAAAAATCATCCAACCTGCTGAAGCTATTTTACAACTTGATCAAAAAACACCCGGAGAATCATGGATTTTATCAATCTGGGAAACAATCATAGACTTTCTATACAAGGTTTTCCTATATTAAGTATTCTAAGTAGAAACTTAATCAATTCTTAAATAATCAACTAATTGATTATCAGTTGTTTTTAAAAAAAAGTAATTTTATCTATAATAATTTAGATAAAATTATCTAACCAAAAAGATGTTTGGCTAATTATTTGCTGTCAGTTATTCCCGATAGCTATAATGTTGGTTTTGTAGTAAATAGAAAAAAAACAGGATTGCATATTGTTAAATATTCTATATGTATATTTGGAACAATTCTATCTCGTATAAATTTTAGTACTAAATATCATTACAAGAAAAGATTAAAACTATCATTACCAACTTGTTATAGAATCAAAATTACAAAAATAAAAAACAACTTAAAGAAGTACAAACAATGAAAAACAGTTCAATTTTACGATTAATCGTAGTACTCACGGCAGTTTTATGGGTTAATATAGCTGCGAAATCTCAAACAATCATTACTGTTGCCGGGGTAGGTACAACAGGTTTTTCCGGAGACGGAGGTCCTGCTACTTCTGCGCAAGTAAATTCCCCAACCAGCGTTTGCCGGGACATCTATGGAAACTTGTATATCGCTGACCGTTATAATCATCGCATACGGAAAGTAGATGCCAATACAGGTGTTATCACTACCATTGCAGGCACAGGAACCGCTGGATTTTCAGGTGACGGCGGTCTGGCTACTGCTGCTCAATTTAATCAACCAATTGGGATTATTGTAGCTGTTGATGGAACAATATACATCTCTGACAATAATAATAATCGTATTAGGAAGATTGATACCGCCGGAATTATCACTACTATTGCAGGTACTGGAACTGCCGGTTTTTCCGGAGACAATGGACCCGCTACTGCGGCAAACCTAAAATTACCATGGGGAGTTGCTCTGGATAGTAATAATAAGCTATACATTGCCGATAGAGATAATGACAGAGTAAGAAAGATTGATATTAATACAGGTATTATTACAACCGTTGCCGGAACAGGCACAACAGGCTACTCTGGTGATGCTGGCCTTGCTACTTCAGCTAACTTTAACAAACCTATTTCGGTAGCCGTTGATACCGCATTTAACTTATACATAGCAGATGAGAATAATCATCGTGTTAGAAAAGTTACATACGCAACGGGTATTGTAAATAAAATTGCAGGAACAGGTGCCGGAGGCTATAATGGAGACGGCGGAGCTGCGGTAGGGGCACAACTCAATTACCCAAGTGGGGTAGCAGTAGATTTGGCTGGCAATGTCTATATCAGCGACCGGATGAATCATCGTCTAAGAAAAATAAATACATCAGGAACAATCAGTACATTTGCCGGAACAGGATCTGGCGGCTTTTCTGGGGATGGCGGAAATGCAACCTCAGCAAAAATCCTTTACCCAAGAGAATTATTTTCTGACGGATCAGGAAATATCTACTTTACGGATACAAATAATAACCGTATCAGAAAAATCACCTATTGTAATCTTCCTACAATACCAGCTATAGCTGCAAGCCAAAATAATTTCTGTGTTGGAGACAGCACCACCCTTACTATCACAAGCGGGAGTTTAAATGCGGCTCTTAACTGGCAATGGTATGACATATCTTGTGGTGTACACAATATAGGAAGCGGTACATCAATAACCGTTAGTCCGCTAACTACCACTACTTACTATGTTCGTGGCGAAGGTGGTTGTGCTACACCTTACGGCTGTGGTAGCATCACCATTAACGTTAATCAAGTTCCGCAACAGCCTTCATCTATTTCAGGGGATACAATAATTTGTTCAGGATTGTCCAAAACCTATTCTATCAATCCTGTTTCCGGTGCTACAAATTATACATGGACTTTACCCAACGGCTGGACGGGTAACTCTACTTCTACAAGCATTAATGCTACAGCCGGAAATGCCGGCGGTACTATCTCTGTAATAGCCAATAGCAACTGCGGAAGCAGTACCGCTCAAACATTGGCTATTAACGTAGCACAAGCACCTGCACAACCCGGAAGTATTTCAGGAAGTACAACAATTTGCGCCAGTTCTTCTAATACCTATTCTATCAATCCTGTTTCCGGTGCTACAAATTATACATGGACTTTACCCAACGGCTGGACGGGTAACTCTACTTCTACAAGCATTAATGCTACAGCCGGAAATGCCGGCGGTACTATCTCTGTAATAGCCAATAGCAACTGCGGAAGCAGTACCGCTCAAACGTTGGCTATAACAGCAACTGCCGTTGATATATCTGTATCAGTAAATGCGGCATCATTAACTTCAAATGCTTCTTCCGCAAGCTATCAATGGGTAAACTGCCCCTCAATGACTTTCATTAATGGAGAAACTAACCAAGTTTATAGCCCGATTTCAAGTGGAAATTACGCAGTAATCGTAACACAAGGT